>QIBA01000140.1 GCA_003225175.1 Acidobacteriota bacterium | reverse complement strand
ATCGTCACAAAACCACTTTGTCACGAGATAAATAGATATGACTTGGTTACGATTTACGTAACCGCATAGTCAGTTGTTCATTAAAATGCATTGATAACATATCTACACATATCTACGTGTTAACCAATCAAATATTTACTTTTCAAAGTTCAGTTTCTTATAAGGAAATATGGTCGAGAAAAATGTGTGCTGCGCTTCTAGGGTTACCAAAAAACTTTATTTACTCGCTAATTATGTTAAATCTATTTAAAATTTAATATTGTTTTAAAATCTATATAACAACGATAAGGTTAAAGGATGGGATTCGATCGCATTGCGTTAGAGGATGGGATCTGATAATAGTCCATTTTCTGCATGTTAACGCCAAATTTAAGGAGAATTGACATTTTAAAAATATTTATATTAATTTCGTTCTCAAAATTTTGTATTTTTGACATATTTGACAATAATTTTTTTAAAAAAAATTTGAGTCTTTAAATAAAAGTTTATCCATTCATGAGCTTCCGATTTTGGATTTAAGTTTGTTTGATAATAAATTCTTTAAAAATATGTGACAGTATACTGTATAACTGCAATTGATTATAAATAATTAAAATAGGTTAAATTATTTATTACTAATTTTAAAATGATTAAACAATAAACAAAAGTAAAACGAATTTAACTAAAAACGTGTTAAAATCGTAATTCGTACATAGTAAATTTCTAAATCTGCGTGAGATGCTGTTTATTTAAAGTAAATTTAAAAAACAAATATGGTGGATCGAGAACCGTCTGGTATAGGGATGTTAAAAAAGTTCAGTTCAGTTCGGTCCTAGGACTTCCAGAACTCCAGTTCTATAGGACTGAGTTCTAGAACTGAGACTGGTTCTTCAGAACCGGTTCTGAACTCAGTTCTAGAACTCAGTCCTATAGAACTGGTTCCCGACTCAAATTGGAACATAACCATTAGACATTAGTATCAAATCATAATAATACTGATTTGTGATTTGATTCAAATAAAAACAATTCTCTATAGAACCAGTTCGGAACCGCAGTTCTTAAGACCAGTTCAGAACTGCAGTTCTTAATTTCAATAGGACCGCAGTTCCTAGTTTAATAGAACTGCAGGTTCTAATAAGAACTGAACTGAACTTTAAGAACCAGTTCGAACCTGCTAAGATGGAACTTTTTAACATCCCTAGTGAGAACGATACTATCCTTTTATCCCTTTATAGTAATGCATAAGAGCATATAACGATATTTTAGGTTAAGCAAAAAATTATTTAGCTTGTTAAAATTATCTATAATGCGGGCATGAATTAGATTTTGGCCTATATTAGATCATTATATGCGGTCAATTAGAGGTTAGCCAATCAATGGATTTCAATCTATTTATTGTATAAAGTCACGTGAACCAAAATCGTGTTAAAAAGCCTGACTGAGAAGGCCAACATCCTTGTACTGTCGTACTTCTTGTACTATATAACGGCCATATTGCGGACAAACTCACGAATGTAATAAATATGAATAATTACGAAGGTTATTTTAATTACAAAACTAATAGAAATGAATTTAATTTTTCTTTTGAAGAATATGTTGTCTGGAATCTTTATAATGGAAAATTCCAAAAGCTGTATTCTGTCCAAAAAAAGCAGATTCTTTGTTCATTCAATAATCTGTATTCTAAATATTCAAAAAAAAATGCACCTAAATTAGAGCAGGTAAAGTAATTTTTTAATTTTCATATCACATTCATAAAAAGATAAAAAGGATGTTATTTAAAAATTTTATAACGATTTTACTTGTGGGATTTTTTATTAATCTCTGGAGATCATGTGTTATCTTGCTCGAGAGAGCATATTGTTCTTTAGAGGTTTCGCATTATCTTGTTTGAGAGATTAGAGCTTGTGGGATTTTTTATTAATCTCTAGAGATCATGTGTTATCTTGCTCGAGAGAGCATATTGTTCTTTAGAGGTTTCGCATTATCTTGTTTGAGAGATTAGAGCTTGTGGGATTTTTTATTAATCTCTAGAGATCATGCGTTATTTTGCTTGAGAGAGCATATTGTTCTTTAGAGGTTTCGCATTATCTTGTTTGAGAGATTATTATTTTTATGATTAGAGATCTTCTTAAGTAATTCTTATTAATCTCAAGAGATTTTGCTTAATCTTGCCCGAGAGATCATATCTTTAGAGGTTACGCATTATCTTGTATGAGAGATTCTTTGTAATTTCTTGAGATTAAATTACTGATTTTAATGTAAACAAATTTATTTTAAATTTTTAAGAGTTTTCGTATTAAACAATTACTTTATTGCAGAGCGACAAGGATTCGGCAAATTTATATTTTGAATTATTGGACAAGTCTAACGAAGATTATAGATTAAATCATGCTTTATCTTATGTTCTTATGGAAAAAATTCGAACATACAGATGGATAGATATGGATTATTTAGCTGATGTGAACGTTAATAAAACAATACACAATTTTTCGAAGGTTGGTGTTATTTTTATTTGCATGCATTCAAAATAATTTAATTTTACTAAATAATTTTATAATTGGTTTTTATTAGCTATCTAATCACCAAATCAAAGTGATATCAACAATCGCAAAGAATGTTTCTTCTCTTAATTTAGTTGGAGATGATCCTATTTTATCTGGAATAATTGATTCTGATCACATCAGGCTACATCATCCAATAATTGATAGAAATGTTAATGAGGATGATTGGAAGGAATTTTTGAAAATCGATTTAAATGACAAAGTTTTCCCTTATGATGAACAGCGCGTAAAAAGATGGATTGATAAAGCCAAGAAGGATCATACTGACTCAGATTTAAAACGGTCAATTAAATCATTAATCAGAGATTTTTCATACATATGGGTAAATAGCTATTACCAGAAAAGATCAATTTTAATCAATGAATCAACATTTACTCATGACATTCTTGCTCCTATTTTAAAATTTATTGCGCCAAGTTATTTTAAGAGATGGACTCAAGCACAAAGCTTGTCCGCAAGAGATAGAGGCATCCTAATCCTGATCAACATATTGTTGATGATAACGCTAAGTTAGCTAAATTAGGTAAAGACTCGTTGGATAGGAATAGCAGAACTTATGGCGATTTGGTATTATTATTTCACTTGCATGCTGAGTATATACGAGTATATGCGATGGATTATCAATTTCATCCTGTAGTTAGAAAGATTCCGTTGGATTTAATTCAGATTCCTTTTTTTCTAACGATCCAAGTTTTAAATTGATAAATTTTGTTAAGGTATTATTCAAATATTGATGTATATTAGAGGGTATGTGGAAAAAATATCAATCAATTAACGTCAGAAATCTCAAACGAACTGACGTTGAGTTTAGAACTTTCAATTCACCAAAAAAAAAAACTAAAAATGATTAATAACAAATAAAACTATGAATTTTCTACGTAGTAAATATTTTGGCGTTCTCACCTCATTCATAATAAGCGATGTGAACTCTGATTCATCAGGTTATTTTTCGATTTTTAATAGCTTAAAAAGAATATTTATATCAATACTGGTATTTTATTATTACGAAATTAAAGCAAATGCGTAGATAATTTACTTATATATTATTCGACCAAGTGTCCTATTTGCAATAAAAGGTGTAAGAAATTAAAGGTTGAGGTTGTTCGTTAAGGCATTAAAACTAATTTCTGTATAACCTGATTTGGATGACCTACGACGATCATTATTTTAGGATTTTCGAAAATCTCCACTGCGAAAATAATAGCGAAAAATAGATTTTTGTCAGCTGATTTTGGTATTACAAATAATCGGAGAGTTTCATATGATCAAAGAAATTTTTAATCAAACAATGTGCCGTTTGACTGATTACATAACCTCAAGTACATCGAACAAAATCTACCGCTATAGATTACGAACGTACAAGCGACTTTAAGACACAAGCAACCGGATTACAAAAGGCAGGAAAATGCTCGAACTTTAGCCAGGTAGGTAGATGAGCTTAACCTAGCCGGAGTCTCCCACTGCAAGTGTATGTATAAGTAAATTGGCTCTTCGATGGTGCTGGAGTCCTCATTCTTTAGATCCATCGCAAGATTGCGAGATCATGCGTGCGAGGTCGTGAACTACGAAATAGAATTAATTAATATCTTAATAGTAACAATAACGATAATAATAACTTAATTAATTTAATAAAAATAAAAATAATAAGCGATTTGGGTATGGGAGAAGCCTTCGAGCTTAGTTTAGACCTGACCCTATTCCGAGGATGACGATTCCCCATGTATATGAAGTTTAAGAAACTTCGAGAAATTTGTATAAAATTAAAAAAAAAATAATACTTAGCTTTTATGTTTACATTATGTCGTTAAATTCGTAAAAAACTATCTATTAAAAAAAAAATAAGCAAAAAAAAGAGAGAAAGAAAGAGAGAGAGAGAGAGAGAATTAGCAATCATGTCAATTAAACGACATTTATATAAATACAACTCTGATTATGTAACACGCATCAATTAAATTTTAATGTGATAAATTTTGTTGTGTTACATATTTAAGATGATATATTAAATATAACGATAAACTTTTACTGCGCGATATACAACTAGCCAATGAGAATTTAGACCTTGTTACGTAAAATTTTACGATAATTTTTGATTGTATTACGTAACATTTGTTTCTCTCTCCAAAACTTTTTTTTCTGTTGTTTCTTTGATAAGATGAATGAATTGTCCTTGAAACTGATTTTTTAAATACTTTTATAATTCTCATTTCTAATCGATCCAGGAAAAATTGAATGAGAAAAAAACGTTGAAAGGTGAATGTCAAGAATCCTGGAGATGTCACTTGTGCCTTAAATGAGAAGATAAAATAATTTCTAATCAATCCTAATGTCGTCCTTGTCACGCGATCGATTTAGCGCGTGACAAAGAAAATGATTTTTAAATCGTTGATTACGTAAGACCCACGTAATAAAATTTCTTTTTATTTTTCATAAAATACTAAATATTGCAATTGTTAAAGAAAAATTATAAAAGAATGACGTTTACATATAACGATAAAGTAACGGGTCGGGTTTGTTGATCGCTAAAATTTGGAAAATTTTAAAGGAAATGTTTGAAAGAACATTTTGAGAGGACTCATCATCAATAAGGCCTTTTAAGCGTATTAACAAACTTAAAAAAATATTCCTTACCTGCTTCCTTTACGTTCTTTCAAAGCGACAATAGCATCTGTAAGTCAATTTATTAGTAACAAATAAAGTTTCTGTTTTAGTGAAAAAAATGGTAAATTGATCACGATAACGATAATAAATAATTATGCACGTGACTTATCGTTTATCGTTATCATATCACATCATATTACATCATCATATTACATCATGCTTTTATATTTAATTTCGGTTTTGTTGATACGTGTAATTTTTTTATCTCTCTCTCTCTCTTTCCTTTGTATATAGAAAATTTTTCATGTATAGAAAAAATCATGTATTTAGATAGTTTTTTACGAATTTAACGACATAACGTAAACATAAAAGCTAAGTATTCTTTTTTTTATTTTATTTTATCGTTGTTTTTATAATTTTATACAAATTTCTAGATATTAATTAATTCTATTTCGTAGTTCACGACTCGCACGAAAGCACGATCTGATAGTTTTACGAATTTAAAGACATAACGTAAACATAAAAGCTAAGTATTATTTTTTTTATAATTTTGTACAAATTTCTCGAAGTTTCTTAAACTTCATATACACGGGGAATCGTCATCCTCGGAATAGGGTCGGGTCTAAACTAAGCTCGAAGACTTCCCCCATACCCAAATCGCTTACTATTTTTATTTTTAGAAAATGCGATAAAATCTAAATTTGTAGTTGCCCTATAATGTATAAAGGGTGAATACCGCACCCGGGCGAACGTCGTTTAACGATAAAATTTAGATTTGTAGTTGCCCTATAATGTATAAAGGGTGAATATCGCACCCGGGCGAATGTCGTGTTTTTTTTTGTCTTTATAATAAGTATTTTATTATTTTGTTCTTTACTAAGAAGAATACTCCTTTTTTGTCCTTTTTTGTTTTGTTTTGTTTTGTGAAGATTACGAATATTCAAGACCTCCTTCATTCAAGACTACAAGGAGCACGATCTCGATTTTCTTTCGATGGATCCTTTTCCCGGCTAAAAAGTCTCCGAAGGTTAAGCTCGTCTACCTACCTGGCTAAAGTTCGAGCATTTTCCTACCTCTTGTAATCCTGTTGCTTGTGTCTTAAGACGCTTGTCCATGGCTTAGTACGTTCGTAATCTATAGCGGTAGATTTCGTTCGATGTACTTGAGGTTATGTAACTGGTCAAACACTCGTTATCGCTAGAGATTGTGCGACCTGTCATGAATACCTTACACTTTTGTGTGAGATGAATGCTCCCGACCCAGGAGACGGTGCAAATAATGGGTAGAGGTCTTTTGAATCTCGGGGTCATAGCTTCGGCGAAATTCCCCGCTTCGGCAAAAATTCACGGTTACACATTTTCCGTAAAAAAGGGAGGTCATAGCTTCGGCGAAATTCCTCGCTTCAGCAAAAATTCACGGTTACCATTTTCCTTTAAAAAGGGAGGTCATAGCTTCGGCAAAATTCCTCGTTTCGGCAAAAATTCACGTTACCATTTTTCGTTAAAAGGGATAGATAGTTACTTATATATACACATTACACATTAATTACAATATATCATGTGAGAGAGAGAGAGAGATTTAGCTAGATAGTAGATTTAAAATTAATAAATTTTTATTTAATAAATATGAAAAAAATGAGAAATTAATATTTAATTAAAATAATAATAAAACAAAATTTATTGGTATTTTAAACAGTTTTAAACAGTAATTAATTTTTAATAAAAACAACATATTCAAGAAGCAGGAAAAAAAAGCAGATGCTCGTTTTAGGGATCGTTGAAAGCAACGCGAGACGTCGAGACGATGATGC
>QIBA01000139.1 GCA_003225175.1 Acidobacteriota bacterium | reverse complement strand
GTGAGTTGCAAGCCAGACAGTACTCAACAGACGTGTACGTGGTCTCCAGGAACGCTCAGACTAACAAAAGCTGAGCGTTCTTCGGTCTAATCTGCAATCTCCTTTCTAGAGATAGAATCTCATTCCAACACAACAAAATAGAAACTATTTTGACCTTGCACGCCTGTCGCTGACAGATAAGAAATTTACCGACTGCACAACCCTGCTAAAGACGAACGTCCAACCCCTCGATATCACGATAGGTGATGGTGCGTCCTAAAGCCTCGCTGAGTGCTTCAGCAATGCTTCTTGCAACTCGCGCAGAAACACGTTGTCCACTTTCTGCATTTCTGATGGTCTGTGCATCAACGTTTGCGCGCCTTGCGAGTTCAGGAATGCTCATCGGAATGCTCTCCCGGTACTCTGTCAACGTCATTTACAATACTCCAAAGAACAGTATCCTCTCTTAAATTATAACCGAAAATCACCGAAAGTCAATGAATTTCAGGGGAAATTCGTTGAGAGAAACAAACCATACTTCAGGGCCTGTTGCTTATAATCTAGAGTGGGACTCGTTGGAGATGGAAGATGGGGAAGTTATACGGGTATATACGTTTACGTTGGATGAGGCGTTGGCAGCAACAAGGGAAGATTATCGATGTGACTTTGGAGCAGCATTTGCACTTTGGTTATTTGCAGAAAGTGGCTCGAAGTAATATTTATGGAAATAGTTGTATGTATAAGCTGAAGCTGCTATACAAGACCAAAGATTTCCAGCTATCCCTTAAAGTTTTCTTACATGCTTTGCAGAAAATGAGGATGAGGGAATGATAGATCTAGCAATGATTACAAGTGCTATTATTGCAATGGGAGTAGAAGCTGCTTGGGAAGAGACAAAGCGTCAATCAAGCCAAGCGATATCATGTCGTGCCCAGCCGATGATTTGCTCTCCTTGTAACAATGCTTGCCCTAGATAGCCTAAAGCTTGGTCTATTTCACTGACTAAAGCTGCTAAACCGCTCAATCCGTACAGCTTAGTATCTTGTAGATTATCGTCACTTACGGCAAGTAGGGCCTCCCTAGCTGTATTGATGTACGGTTCTGCGGCTGCTATTCCCTGCCAACGCGCCTTAACTACAGCAATATTATACAGAAGATAGATATCGTCTGGTTCTTTCCTTAAACCTCTCTCGTAATCCTCGATTGCCTCTTCATAACGCTTAAGATAACTAAGGACCAAACCTCGATTATTGTATGTTCTTGCCTCAACATTTTCTTGAAGAGTTAGGATACAATCGAGATCCGAGAGTGCAAGCTCATAGTTTCCGATCAATCGATATGCCTCATACCTGTTATCGTAAGCCGCAATAGATGTGGGATCGAGGGTTATAGCCCGGTCATAATCCTCAATGGCTCGCTGGTACTCTTTGAGGCCCCGATAAGCAAGGCCACGATTGTTATAAGCTCCGGCAAAAGTGGGATCAAGGTCGAGAGCCCGCTCAAAGTCTTGAATGGCTCGCTGATACTCTTTGAGGCTCCAACAAGCGATGCCCCGACCATTGTAAGCACTAACAGAAGCAGGATCAAGGTCGAGAGCCCGGTCATAATCCTCAATGGCTCGTCGGTACCGTTTCTTTTTTCTACAACAAGCATGAACAATCCCTAGGACTTTCAGCTACACAGTCGTAAGAGCAGAGGGGTCTCATACGAGGAGCGAAGCGTCACGGATCGTTTCCATCCATTGATGTAGAGCTTGCCTGCATCAAGCAGGCGAGTGATATCTGTTTGCGGCGGAAACAGCAGCACCGCACCACGCGCGATATACGGACGTGGCTTGATCGAGGCGATCTCGGTCACGGAGAAAGCTTTTCCCTTGGTGGTTGCTTGAACGTGAGTCAGATAAGCGATGCCCAGGCGGGCAATGTTAAGAGCAGCGCAGTAGTCACGGTCGGCATTGTACCCGCAATGTGCACACCAGAGCCAGCGTCCCCACGTCACCGGCTCGGTACGATGAGGCAGCCGGGAAGAACGATAGGTCTGGGCAGGCTTGCCACAGCGCGCACAGGTGTGGGAGGTGCCACGCGGCTTTTCTGAGCGGAAGCGAATCCCGGCCAGGTGACTCTTGTAGCGCAAGATACGCCAGATCTCCGAGCGAATGGTGGTATTATTGCGCCAGTTGCGCCAGCGACCACGAACTCCCTTGCCTCGCCCAGTGCTCTTGAGCGTCTTCAAGGACTCCCCGCAGATGAGTGAGCAGCCCCACACACTGGCGAACAACAAGAGCAGATTGGCCGCCAGATGTGCCAGTTCCCGGTTGCGCGCCTCATAGACTCTCCAGCAGCGGCGGATTTCCTCCTCGTAGTCGGCCCGCTTGGCATCATCAGGAAGCAGCGTGTCTCTGGCCGCTTTGAGCTGGTCGATCTGCCTTCTGGTGCGCGCCTGGTGCCCATCCAGGCCGCCAGTCTTGACAAAAAGTGGGCGCGAGATTTGCAGCGGCTGCTCTGGGGCGTCTGGGTTGGTTTGCAGCACCACTGCCGTGAGCAGGCTGTGCACGCCCCAATCGAAGCCCAGGAGGCGATCCATGTCGGACCACGCAGTCAGCTCCGCTTTTTTGACCTGCACCATCACATCCAGGACGGCCACGGATGAGCCATCAGCTTTGACCAGTTCGCGCAGGGTGGGAGCCAGCTGCACCCCCGCGCGCAGCTGCTCGACCACGCAGGGCGGCAGGGGCACGGTGATGGTGCGCTTGTACCAGTCCCGCGCAAAGCGCCCCTGTGCATCCGGGGCACGCAACGAGAGCAAAGCAACCCCCGCATCCAGGTCGAAGGAGAGTCGATACGCCTGGCCCACTGCTCCCCCGTCATCTCCGGCATAGGTCAGCAGCCCTACCCAGAGGAGGGGGATGGGCTGAAGCTCTTCGTAGCTGGTGGGGAAACGGCCTTCTCTCAGAAAGAAATTACAGCATTGCTCCACAACATTCTGCATGGTGACAAAGCTGGTCTCATCATCATCCAGGCTCTTTTGCAAGGCACTGATGGCTTCTTTGATCTGCTTGCGGTTTTTCCCGGCAGGGCGCTTGTCTTCTTTTGGACGAATGAAGCCGGACGTTAAGATGGGTTGGATCAACAAAAAGACCTGTTTGCGCTCGGCCTGGGCTCGCATAATGCGCCCCGCTTGTTCCAACTCGCAGCGTTCCAGTCGGTTCCCATGCCCTGAGCGTTGCACCACATACAGTTCGGCCTGCTTCCAGGCGGGACCTGGGAGGGCCTGCATGAAGGCATCCAGGTACGGCCACAACTGGACCAAGGCAGCATTGATCGCCTCGCGGCTCACCTCAAGCAAGCGGAGGGCATCGGCCTGGATCTCGTCGGGCAAGCGAATATCGTAGCTTAAGGGCTGGTAAGCACTTCCCTGGCGCATTTCAAGAGTTCTTTCTGTTTGTGCGAACGCATGCCATACAAGCGACCGGAGAACGAAGCAATGAGTGCGAGCATATCCCGCACCAGATCAGCTTCTGGCGTCTTCGTCTCATCCGGTTCCAAGACAGTAAGAGTGACGCCGAAGCTCTCAAAGAGCACGTTCAGATAGTCCTGCCCGAAGCGGGTTAAGCGGTCGGGATAGGTGATGGCAATTTCCGCCACCTCGTCTTTGACCACCAGATGCAGCAGTCGTTGCAACTGCTTGCGCGTGGTGGAAATGCCACTGCCAATATCAAAGAGCAAAAGCTGGCGACGGCCAGGCCGGTTCTCGTTCGCCCAGGCAACCAGCCGCTCTTTTTGGCGTTCGAGATCCGCCTTTTGTCCGTGCCCACTCACCCGTGCGTACAGGATGAGGAGCCGATCATCCGTTTTGCCCAGGAAACGTTCGATCTCGGTCCGAGGGATACGCGCTTCCAAACCGACACGCACCGCCTGCAGTTTGCCTTGCTTGATCCAGCGACGCACGGTCAAAGGATGCAAGCCAAGTTCTCTGGCTGCCACATGGACACGCACCATCTTCGGTTCGGGTTGTCTGTCTGCTTTCTTCCTTGCCATGATAGAGCAAGTATAGGGTAATTACAGCTAAATGTCAACTGTTAAATACCCTATCTCTTTCCCAAAGCGTAGACACTTGTAGGCAAGCATCTGCACAAAACCATAGAGCCCCCAATCATTGTACACCATGCGGTTGCGGATCTG
>QIBA01000138.1 GCA_003225175.1 Acidobacteriota bacterium | reverse complement strand
GTCTTCGGCGTTCAAAGGGTCCTTTGATGCTACTGAAGGGGCCACCTGGAACGGGAAAAACATCGCTACTTGCTAAGATAGCATGGTCGTTTGTTCGGACTGGTCACAGGGTTCTCTTGTGTGCACCATCTAACGCTGCTGCAGACGAGCTGTTCGCTCGAACCATGGCTCATCTGTCGGTCTCTTTGGCGAAAGGAAGTCCTGATTACATGGGGATCCGATTCCAATCGTTGGCCAAAGAGCGACATTTCTTGGCAGACATCTCCGAAGACGAATGGGATCAAAACCCGTCTGAAGATGGGAAGCTGGATTCTCGAAAGTGGGGTCTGGTGTCTCGAACGCTTCAATTGGTTAAAGATTTTGCGAAAGGGACGAATACTTTTGAGGATCCGAAGATTTTTCCAGCCATGCGATGGCTCAAACTGCGGGACCAGTTAATTGGGACGGGGACTCTGTCCGTAGATGACCGCAGATTCTATTACGACTTAGAAAAGGCATATACAGAGGAAGTTTTGGCAAGAGCGTGGATCATGGGTAGCACATTGAACAATTCCATCATGATGAGAGACCTGAACTGGGTCCCCAGTATCTGCATCATCGATGAGGCTGCTCAAGCTCTCGAGCCTGACACGGTGATCCCACTTGCAATATTCCAGCCCTATTTAAGAGTGGTCATTTTGGCGGGGGATGACAGTCAACTGAGACCAACCGTTCTGTCGAACGCCAAGACCAACGAGTTTATCCACTCGACTTCCATGTCTTTGATGGAATGCCTCATAAACTCGCAGGTGCATCCCATCATATTGCTTGGTGAGAACTTCCGATGTCGACCTGAGATCACAGACCTAGTGTCCAAGCATTTTTACGAAGGAAAGCTCCAATCTCATAAGTCGCAGCAGAATCCCAGCAGATGCTATATTGCGTTCATGGACATTGCGGAGCAGATGGAATGGCCGGACACGTGGAGGCCGAGCAATATGTTCTTTGTCGATGTGGTGGATGGCATATCTCATCGTGATGCCGCATTCTCCCGTTATAACTTCGCCAATGTTACAGTTATAATGAGGATGTTGGCAGACTTACTCACACATACGGACAATATCTTGGCTCAGGATGTTACAATTTTGACCCCTTACAAGGCTCAGGTTATCAGGCTGGAGAGGATGATCCAGGGAGCGATGGAAATCAGTCCAGAATGGGGTCCCCTCCTACAAGGCGTGACGGTCTCAACAATTGACAATTACCAGGGCAGGGACAATGAGATCGTCTTCCTTGACCTCGTACTTGCCGGCGGAAATGAACGAAAGGTGGGCTTCATGTCAGACAAGCATCGCTTGAATGTTGCTTTGAGTCGAGCAAAAGATGTGCTTATTGTTGTTGGGAACAAAGCCAAACTGAAACGAATTGGTGGACTGAAATCGACAGCGGAAGACGCTCAACGTCTTCTGAGTGTCATTGAAGATGTTGGGCCGACCTACGTGGCTGAAGCTGGCAAATGCCCCGACTGCAATGAATCTCTCCATCCTGGTTCATATTGTCACGGCACTGGCAACCTCCTCGGATAAAGTGCGGTTGGTTTGCACCTGCTGCAGCGAGCTATGTTCAGGGGTTCCTCTTTTGCATACAGGTGTTCAAATGCTTAGAGGGAGAAGTTAGAGTGGTGATTATTGTCTTCCTTTTGATCAATGTGGATTGTTGGGGGAAATGTTTGATAGTTCTCCAAGCGCAGACAAAGATTGGAACTCTATGCTCTTATGGAGTCCAGTTCGAGCTATTAGAATAGGATCGTTTTGATCTATTACGAGCCACTTTGTTACGTCTAGCTGGAGGGATCGTGGTTCGAACCTGAAAGGTTCTCGATTAGACTTTACAGGCGTTAACATTGGAGGAGACTGAAGGTTTTGGAGCCGCTGAGCATCACGTAAGGAGCGGCGATGATCAGCAAGGGGAAAGATTCCATTCGGGTTGCGTTTACAGCGACGTTGATGGCACACAGAGACAGACATTCCGGACCTTTTGAAAGTGGTTCAGGAAAACTGGATCTTGCGATCTCTCGCTATATTAAATGCCCTTGCCTGGCCGAGCAAATGACTAAGCTG
>QIBA01000137.1 GCA_003225175.1 Acidobacteriota bacterium | reverse complement strand
GTAAAATGATTGAAACGTCAAATCTAACAAGCTAAAATTCATCATTAGGATCACTAGATGCTGAGATATCTTTATTTTAAAATTTAAAATTTTAAACTTAAAAATTTATGCAAACACCTACGCAAAAGTTATGCAAGGTTACACATTTTTGCGTAACTTTACGAACCTTACGCCTAAAAAAAATTCCTGATGATGATAGTGGGATTTTTACAAATTCAATTAAATATTACATTATTTCTTGCAATAGTTTTAAAGTAATATATTTTTTTCATTCCTTTTGTCATCGGGGTGCAAGCTTGAACAATTTGGGATCCGGTGCAAGCTTATACCTTTCGTCATCGGGTGCAAGCTTGTATCAGTATTTTTGTCATCACAATCACTGCGAATGTAACATGTAGATCATTTTCATATTAAACGAAATTTGTGTAACCATAATTGAGTTACTTCATTTTATTTTTAAATGTTAATTTTAATATATTACGTCCAGTGTTTGAAATTCGATGTGCGGAGTGTGCGGGCGCACAAATTTTGTAAAACTCCGCACATGACCTGTAAATTTCGTGCGCGCTGTGCGCGCACGAAAATTTTGTATGCATTTCCGCACATTCCCGCACATTGCGCACATTTCCGCACACTTGCGCACGTTTTCCTTATTTACCGCACATTCCCGCACACTTGCAAACACTGCATATTTTTTGTTAAATATCTAATAAAAATTAATTTATTCTTCAGTTTCTTACTTCTTTGCACAATTTTAAATATTTCTAAAAAATTCTGTTTTGTGAATTGTTCTATTACCTGTTTATCACTGTGGTCGGTTGGTATATTTTCCATATCAGATATGATTAACATGTGAATTCAAATAAGGTTTGCAAGTAGAATTTTAAATACAAGGTTTGCGAGTAGAATTTTAATTATATATGTAAGTATTTGCGCATTTGTGAATATTTCTCACGTTTGACACGTTGTCTTTTATACATTAACTAATGGAACAATATTTTCTGTCTATGAATACTAAAGAAAAACAAGTACAAAACAAAGATAATGGAAGTACAAATAAAAGAAAAAATGTAACAAGTGATGATAATCCTGCAGATAAAAAAATAAAAACGGCTAGTGCTCCAAATCCTCGATGGCTAGCAACACATGCATGGTTAGAATTTCGAAAGGTAGAAGATACAGTGTACATGTTTTGTAAATGGTGTGAAGAAGCAAAGTTTACTAATCAAATGGCCAAAGGAACATCTGTTTATAAAAAAGAGACAATTGATAGATATTTAAAAGTTAAAGATCATTTAATAGCAAAAAAACAGAGCGAAGATCTGAATAATATTATTGTTGGATTTGCGAAGCAATATGATAAAGATAAAGCTATTGTTATTCAACAAATGCGTTGTGTTTACTTTGTGTCAAAAAATTATATTTCGTTTAATGTATATCCAAAATTATGTCAATTAGTAAAATTAAAAGATCAAATTACTACTACTCCTCAAGTACTTGCCCTTCCGAAACAAATTATGGATAATACAATCTCAACTCGCTTAAGTTATGGTACATATGCGAATAATAACTCAGGAAAAATGTTGGAAAGATAGATAGTAAATGTAATTAAACAGGAGTTAAAGTGTGAAATTAAAAATTCTCCATTTTGGAGTATTATGATCGATGAGACAACCTCCATTGCCGACGAAAAACATTTGGCTATAGTCTCTAAGCATATGTCATGTAACGTTCCTGTATTACGTTTTATTGGATTAGTTGAGCTTGAAGATTGTACCGCAAGTAATATTTTTGAACAAATTTTAAGATTTATTGAAATTAATGAGCTTAATTTAAACAAATTGATTCACTTTGGGAGTGATGGTGCATCTACGATGGTTGGTAAGTAGTTGTCTTGAATTTTAGTATTATTAGAAGAATTTTATTTAAAATTATTTATTAATAGGGCGAAAAAATGGTGTAGCAGCAAAATTAAAGGAAGTTAGTCCATATGCTACCTCAGTTCACTGCATTGCTCATAGGCTTCATCTGGCCGGAAGGGATGCAGCAAATGAAGTCCAGTACTTTAAAGATTACGAAGCTATATCGATATGTAAAGAATTATATTCATATTTTAGCGGATCATATAAGAGAATGATGAATCTAAAAATGATTCAAGAAACTAACGATGACCCACAATTAACAGTATTAAATATTATTAATACACGTTGGTTATCATTATCTAATGTGGTATCAAATTTATATCAAATTTTAGATTTGATTATTGATGCTTTGAATTTTGATAAAATGAATGCTATTGATCAAAGAGATAGAGACCGAGCAACAAAAGTATTGGAATTATTGGATTCTAAATTTAAATTATCAACTATGTATATGGCCGATTTGACATATCTATCACAACACAATTTATCGGAATTGATAATCAACCACCAACATATGGAGTAAATATTCAAAATTATTTACAAAAAAATCCATTTTACTATAATCATTTACCTGAAGATTTTACTCATTTTGCAAAAGCATTGGTTTGCAGCTTACAAGCCTGATTTCCACACAACAACTTGTACTATTCAATGAGAATTTTTGATCCAAAAGAACTGCCTTCTCGTAAAAGTGAATTGTCTTCATATGGAATAGGAGAGATTAAAACTTTATGTGAATACTTTGGCAATGAAAAAAATAAATCAGATGGTACAACAGTTGGTCCACTAATTAATAGCTTTGAGTGCCAAAAGGAATGGGGAATGGTAAAGCACGTTATGAAGACAGTTAGGGAATATAACATGATAGATGGATGGCATCATATTTGGAATACCCGACCTCAATTTGTTAATCAATTTCCAAATATTAACATATTGATTAATATTACTTTGTTAGTCCCATTATCAAATGCAAGTGTTGAGTGGGTATTCTCTCAACACAAGTTAACAAAGACAAGATTACATAATAGAATAAACGTTGAGTCACTTGAATCGCATTTAATGATACTACTTAATGCGCCTGATGATATTGAAGACTTTAATTGGGACAAAGTATTTAATCAATGGGAAAAAGAACAAGTGCGAAGGGTTAATCAAAATTAAGCAATTCATCTATCAATTTATACTACGTTATTTTTTATCCATTTTCGTAATAATAACATTTTAATACTTTTAATACTGTACATATTATTTAGTAAAATTAAAAACATTTTAGCATACTCATAAATATTCAGTATAATAAAAATTTTATTAACACTAATTTTAAAAATTTTTAATTTATTTAAAGTTTAAAAAATTATTGTATTTGATAAAAAAAATACTTCCGCACATCACTTGAGAATTGCGCACATAGAAATTTTAAATCATGTGCGCATTCCACACATCATTTAAAATTTGAATTTCAAACACTGATTACGTCTATACTAAATTAAGTAATCAATAGATCATCACGTGCTCTACTGGTTTTATAAAATCATTTTCCTTTTTCGCAATTATTTTTTTCTTTGCACTTACAAGATATTCACCTTAAAAACAAGCTTTTTTTTAAGATCCTTTTAAAAGTAAGAAAGAAAATGTAGTTTTGATTACAGAAATATATGTAATTTTACAAGAAACGATTTTTCTATGCTTATATTGTTTGTTTTTCGAACAGTTTTGCGTAAAACGCAAAAAATCAAATTTTTACTATTAACAAGGAGTTTTTTAAAAGTGGTATGATAATTAATACTCATTTATTTCACTTATTCTCATTAATTATTAACATATTCTCATATTCATAAACTACAATTGTTAGCTTTGGTATTATTTTCAGTCTATATTTATACTAATTTTCTTCTTTTTCTTCTTTGTTTTTAGTCTACGGTCAGTTCGAAAGGTTTAGGTGAGTTAATTCCTTTTTTTTGTCTTCTTTTATTACTTTAGTTTTCATTTTTAGTTCTTGCTTTTATTCTAGGCTACTGTTCTATTCAAAATGTCAGTTCACAGATTATGAGTGGGTTTAAAATTTTTTTTTCGTCCACTTTACTTATTTTTTTTCGTTTTGTTTAACTACCATCTGCTTTAAATTTTAAACGGCAGTTCTTGATTCCCCATGTGAGCCCCTATTGACTGGAGGGTTTGATCAGTGAGTTTATTTCGTCTTTTTTTCTTGTTATTTTTGTCTGTTACTTTATCTGTTACTTTCGTTCCATTCTTCATTTTTTCTTTTATGTTCAGGCTACTTTTCAGCTCTAAATCACGGATGAGTGGGTTTAACATTTTATTCCTTTTCTTTTTTTTTCTTTTTTATTTTTGTCAGATTCGAATTATAACAGTGGTTCTTGGATGAGTTTTAAGAAATTTTTTTCATTTTTTTTGTCTGCTTACTTTCGTTCTGTTTATTCATCCTTGCTTTATTTTCAGGGCGGATCACAGATCGTGAGTCGCATTGACTGATTCTATTTAAAATGATTCTTGGTCGGGTGAGTTTAATATTCTTTTTTCATGTATTATTATTTTTTTTCATTATTTTTATTTATCTCATTTTTTTCTTTTTTCGTTTGCTTACTTTCATTCCATTTATTCATCCTTGCTTTTATTTTCAGGGCGGATCACAGATCGTGAGTCACGTTAGCTGATTTGATTTAAAATAGCAATTCTTAGCCGGGTGAGTTTAATATTCTTTTTTCGTGTATTATTATTTTTTTTCATTCTTTTTATTTATCTCATTTTTTTCTTTCATCCTGAATTGTCCCTAAAAAAAAGAAAAGTGAACAAAATAACCAATAGCGTGAATGATCATTCAATTTAAATTCAACTGAGATCAGTTAAGAAAAATAAAATTAACTAAGTCTCCAACTCACAAAGAAGTCCTGAAGCGTCCCTAAAAAAGAAAAACAAAACAAAATTAGCAAAGGTAAAAAATAAATTAAATTAGCCAAAAGAACAAGACCTTTACTCACAAAACTCATACCTAAAAGTCTCAAAATGCAAGTCCCGACGCGTCCCTGACAAAAGAAAGAAAACGAGATTAGTTAAGGTTAAGGAGTTGGAAAAAAACTAAGTCTCCAACCCATGAGGCCATAAAGTTCATACCTGAAAGTTCCGAAGTGTCCCTAAAAAGAAAAGCAAAAATGAAATTAGCAAAAATAAAATAAATGAAATTAGCAAAAACAACAAGACCATTACCCACAAACTCGTACCTAAAAAGTCTCGAAATGCAAGTCTTGAAGTGCCCCTGAAAGAAGGATAAAACAAAATTAGGAAAGAATAAAAAGATTCACCCACAAAACTCTGTTAGTTAAAAAAATATTAACAAATAAGACTCCCTCACGACCTCTCCAGCGAAATACAAAGTCCCAAATAAATTATATAGAAAGAAAAAGTTCTATTTCTTTCCTTAAAACTTGGGCGCTAAAATCCAAGCAAAATCTATTAGCAAAAAAGAATTGAATTGAAAAAAAACGAAAAAATAACTTACTTTTCTTTATTTTTGGTAAAAAAATTCACAAAATTCCAGTGGAGATCCAACTGAAATAACAAAAGTCAAGCGAAAATTTTTTTTAATATGTTTGTAAAGGAGGTTATTAAGTTTATTTTTTACTTTTGAGTTTGACGAGTTCCGTTATATAAATGCAGTGTTACGTTTAACCTAAAATTTTCAATTTTAACGGATTTTGGGCCGGCATTATGAATTTGGCCAGAATTAAGAAAAATTTGGCCGGAATTATGATTTAAAGATTGTCAATTTTAAACCAATTAAATTAATTTAAACCGATTTTATCTACATATATATTGTATATA
>QIBA01000136.1 GCA_003225175.1 Acidobacteriota bacterium | reverse complement strand
ACTGGTAGACTAGCAGTCCCAGCTTGCACTAGCGTCGAACTAGCAATTCGTCACTGTATGAACTAGGCTCTTGACTTGGTTAAAATTTTAAACGACTCTTACGCGTACCTGCCAATTATCTAGTATTTCCTGAGCTTTTCTTCTACGCGTCGTGTCAAAATCATTTTTTAATTTTGTAACATCTTGAAGGTCTTTTTTTATTCGATCCAACACGTGTTTAAACTCCTTCTGTTCTATTTTAGAACGATAGTATTCTACTACGTTGGCACACGTCCAATCTTCCGTCGCTGTTACATAATAAAAGGCTATAAGTGCAGGCAATGACATTTTGTTGAGATGATAAAGTTTTAGTCGCGTTAAGTTTGAGAAAATGGTGCTACATAAAAAATGGGATATATATATAAAAAATGAACGTTGTACAACTTAATCTTACATCATTGTGCTACCCAGTGTATAAAATTTGGAAAAAACAAAATGTGCACACGTGCACATAAAAAATTTTTTTTTGTGCACATTACAAAAATTTTTGTGCACTATATTTAAATCAATTTTTAAAAATTTTTGTGCACAAAAATGTGCACTATTTGTAAATTAAAATATTTGTGCACAAAAATGTGCACTATTGATTTATGATATAAATTGTTATACGATTTTATTTATAAAATAGAATTAATAATTACAATAAAATGTTCATTATATAAAAAAAAATTATAATTATTAAATTGCCCGATCTTTAGAAGCCCAATGATTATAAGCTGCTAAATAATTAAATTTTTCAAAATTTCGAGGGCCATTTAAAGAAATATGCAAATGCATATTAAGAGTATCAATATTCATCCTATTTCGAAGGTCGGTTTTAATTAAGTTTTGTCTAGAAAATACGCGTTCCACCACAGCATTTGAAAAAGGTATAATCAACGACAAGTCAACAAGAGTAGTAATATTAGGAAATTGATCTCGGAAATGAGTAGTACTAAAAATTTTAAACCAACATTCAGTGAATTTACATTCTTTGGCATATCTATATGACGCGATATAATTTTTAGCCAAATCCCATTCATTTATAACTTCTTCTTCATCAATTAATGAATATTCTTCATTATTAATTCTTCTTTTTTTTCCATAAAAATGTATAAGTTCTGAAAGTTCTTCTTCACCATAATTTTGTAAAGCATTTTTATCAAGCGGCATTTCATGAGGATCAAAAATACGTAATGAATAATATAAATTGTCATTCGGAAATCTTTTTCGTAAATTTGCAATAACTTTTTCTGCATAATTTTTAATAAAACCTAATTAACAAAGCAAAAATTCTTAGCAATTTAAAATCAATAATTTTAATAAATAAATAAATCTTTTAAAAATAAAAAATAAACTAGCCTGGTAGATCTTCAGGCTGTAATTCTAACTCTTCCATAAATTTTCGCAAATGAGTACCATATTTTGGTAAAACTTCTGCAGATCCAATAAAATTTGCAGTTATGGATTCATATGCCATTACAAGTTGTGATCTAGTCTCCGATAAAGAAATATAATCAGATTGAAAAACTAATATAATTTTTTTTAAAATAAAAAAAATATCAGCAAAAAATTTCGTAATAATAAGAAATTCAGTATCCATTGCATCATATAAAAATTTGGCTGTTTTAGATGAATTAACATCACGTTGTAATGCTACTTGAATGGGTTCGATTATTTGGTGAAAATTATTAATTACGTTAGACCATGATAGCCATCGTGTATCGCATACATTGAGAATTGTTAAATCAGAAACTTCCATATCTTCCTTGATTTTTTTTAATTCATACATTCGTTTATATGAATTAGAAAAATAAGAATAAATTCCTTTTACTATCAATTTGTAATGCGCAAAATATGGTGTTTCGTTTGCAGCTTCTTCTGAAGCTAAGTGTAAGCGATGTGCAACACAATGAGTTGATGTAATAAAATTATTAATATTTTTTAATTGAGTTGCAACACCATTACGAATGCCTAAAAATAAAAATAATAAAAAATAAGTATATAAAGTAATGTTAAATTATTTTTTATTAATTAATTAAGATTTATATAGTTACCTGTCATGGTTGCTGCTCCATCGCTACCGAAATGTCTCAGTTTCGTTATATCCAGTCCTTTCTGATTTACAAAAAGGTTTATTAAATTCATAATTCCATTAGCTGATGCATCTGTTACTTGTGCTAATCCAAGATAGCGAAAAATAGGTTCACCATTTACTAAATGTTTTGAAACCAACGCAATAGTTTTTTCAGATATGACATTTGTATTGCTTTCATCAATAAGTAAACTCCAACATGGTGAATTTTTAACCTCAGCAATAACACTTTCTTCAATAATAGTAAATATAGAAGAAAGTAATTCTTTTCCTGCAACTGCGTTTTTATAAAGTGCATAATTAGTTGAAGATGATGAAGTTGTGAATTCAGAGTGATTTTGAAGAAGAGGTGGTCGAAGATTTTGAATGAAATCTTCATCTCCAGTTTGATATTGATAATTATTCTGATACAAAATTAAATCGCAAAGAGATTCATAATTATTGAGTGCTATATTACGTTGTGTTAGATAATACACATTACGCATACAACCAATAATTAATGCTTGATTATTGCTCATTTGTTGCATAAAACCCTCTTTAATAGTTAATTGATTTGAATTTTTTGCACTAACAGCTTTTTCGTGTTTTTTTGATTGTTGATGCCTTTCAATACAATCTTCTTTTAACCATTCTGAACCAGTAGTTGTCCACATACTTGAAATACCCGCATTTTTGCATGTATTGCAAAACATAACTTCCTTTTCATTTTTTTTTTCGCAATATAACCATGGATATTTTACAGTCCAAGTTGGATTCCATTTAAGGTTGTCTTTTTCTAAACGTGAATATTTATTTTTTATTTTTTTATTTTTTGTCTTATTAGCCTCATTTAATTCTTCTTCACTATTAATTTCGTTGTCTTCAACATCACTAATTAGGGTAATTTCTGTATTATCATTTCGGCTTCTTTTTTTAGTTTAATTGATCTTTTTTTCATGAGGAGTGTAGTCATTTAGGTATTTTGTGATATCTCCCATTTTTATTACGCTTAAAAAAAAAAATTAAAAAATTTAGATTATCATCGTTACTCCGTCGTTAAATAGATCATTGATGTAATACAATTTTTTTTGTGCACAGAATTGTGCACTATTATTTTTTGTGCACAAAATTGTGCTATTTGTGCACAGAATTGTGCACTATTATTTTTTTGTGCACAGAATTGTGCACATTGTGCACTATATAAATTTTTTTTGTGCACAAAATTGTGCACATTTGTGCACTATGAAAAATTTTTTGGTGTGCACACGTGCACATCCAATTTAGAAAATTGTGCACACTAAAAAAAAATTGTGCACACGTGCACATTGTGCACATGAATTTTACACACTGATACACACCCATCCATAATACTAACCATCAAATATGGTCTTTCCTTTTCTTTCCTTACATAAAGAACAAAATAATGTGATCTTTCCATTTATCACTTGCTGATCTAACCATGGATAGATTTTAAACCAGCTTTGGTCTGGTTCCTTACGCTCATGAGTTCTTTTAATAACAGGTGTTTGTTCTGTATCTGATCCAGAAGATAATTCTTCAATAGTTTCTTGTGCAATACTTTGTTTTCCTCTTTTCCTGTTTGATGACTCAGCTGGAGGAAAAAATCGTTTTAAACTGTTTTTAGTACTTGTCATTATTTTATTTTTATTAAGACAAAGGAAATATAACAAAGGAAAAAAAAATCATTAACGTTAGATTATCAAATTACACTTAAAATTTATATCTTATTTTTATTGGTTAACTTTAAAGTAGATCTAACGAATAATCAATCAAATGTAGAATTTCAGTAGAAACGAAATTTTTTCATTAAGAAATGTTAACTTGGACTTTACAGATTTTGGACAGACTTTTGAATTTATTTGAGAAATTTAATGTTTCTTTTTTTTTATGGCTTTAGAAACCATGGTTTTCTTGGACTTTGTGGATTATTAGACCAGTTTCGTCATGTCAAAGAGATCCTACAAAAAAAAAGAAGAAACATTAGAAAGGTTTCTCAAATAAAAAAAACAAACACACACACTCGCCCGAACTTACCAGTGTCCCTTAAAGTCCGGTTTCGTCATGTCCAAGTCAGCATTCCGAGAACCTACAAAAAAAAAAAGAAAAAGAAGCGTTAGAAAGGTTTCTCAAATAAAAAAACAAACACACACTCTCGCCCGCACTTACCAATGTCCCTTAAAGTCCAGTTTCGTCATGTCCAAGCCAGCATTCCGAGAACCTACAAAAAAAAAAGAAAAAGAAGTGTTAGAAAGGTTTCTCAAATAAAAAAACTCTTGCCCGCACTTACCAATGACCGTCCGATTTCGTCATATCCAAGCCAGCATTCCGAGATCCTACAAAAAAAAGAAAAAGAAATATTAGGAAGTTCTCAAATAAAAAAAAAAATCAATACAAAAAAAAAAGAACTTACCAATTCACACATTTCCCGAATACAGAACCTTAGAGTCCCGGAGTCCCGGAGTCTGTCCCTGAAGAAAAAAAAGGTGTTAAAAATCAAATCATAAAGCAAAGAAATAAAGAAGAAAAAAGGAACTTACCTTTTAGCTTTCGCCCATTTTCCGCAATCCGCCCCTAAAGAAAGAAAATATAATATTTACCTAAATATCAAGAACAAAAGAACCGAAACTAGAAAAACAAAAATAAAAAATTGTCAAACGTAACTTTTTTTGGAGTGTCTATTTTAATAAAGAGAAAATTTCAACGCGTAATTTCGTTAAGTATTATTAATAAAGGGATGAAAATGTTCATTAACC
Source organism: Acidobacteriota bacterium (assembly GCA_003225175.1). NCBI lineage: Bacteria > Pseudomonadati > Acidobacteriota > Acidobacteriota bacterium. The sequence continues at coordinate 202 of QIBA01000136.1, read as the reverse complement.
TTAAAAGTAAAGTCGGCAAATCTATTTAAAAGCAGCGCGTACGGCGCTAAATTTGCCACATCAGCGCTAAATATGCAATATTTGCCGCATTCAACGCAAAATATCCCGCGTACGGCGCTAAATTTGCGCTATACGCGGCATGCGCAAAGCGCCTATATATATTTCAATATTTATGCGCAATTCGGAAGTGATCTGCGCTGCG
>QIBA01000135.1:4236-7144 GCA_003225175.1 Acidobacteriota bacterium | reverse complement strand
GGGAAGGTCCTGGCGGCTGAGAGGGGTCTATCGGAACATTTTTCCTTTATGGAATGCGATCTCAACAATTGGAAAGCCGAACACCAATTCGACAGTATTCTTGCGATCCATTCCCTTCACCACGTCGTCGCGCTTGAGAAGCTATTTGATGAGGTACACCGCAGTTTGTCTGACGACGGGGCCTTCCTGATCAATGACATGATCGGCCGCAACGGGCACTTGCGATGGCCGGAAGCTCTGCAAGTGGTCCAGGCTTTCTGGAAGGGATTACCGCACTCGAAAAAATACAATCATCAGCTAAATCGATTTGAGGATGAATTTGTAAACTGGGATTGTTCAACGGAAGGCTTCGAGGGAATCCGCGCGCAGGATATTCTTCCGGAGCTGATAAAGCGTTTCGAATTCGAGTGCTTTCTAGGTTTCGCGAACGTAATCGACATATTCGTCGATCGAAGTTTCGGCCACAACTTCGATCCTAAGAAGGAATCCGACATTGCATTCATCGATCGTGTAGCGATGACAGATGAGGCACTGATCGAATCAGGCAAGATCAAGCCGACTCACCTGATCGCTGCATTGAAAAAGCAGGGAGCAGTTCTCAAGACATATAAACATCTTACTCCCGAGTTCTGCGTGCGGCCGCCATAGTCGCTCCGACATCCGAATCTGGTCCGTCATTGACGAGCAAGAGAGCGCCGATTACGCTGCCCCGCAAACGCAACAAGGCGCTGCACTGAGGATGACGGCTCAACCGTAAGGGATGGAACGGAACACCATGGAACGCACTAAACTCATCATGATCGCTTGTTTAATCGCGAGAATGGCACTTGCACCGCACTTTTCAGTCGCCGATCCTGTCGCTAGCACCTCTACCGCATCTCAGAACCAAAGAGCAGAAATCTTTGATCCCAAAGACTATGGGGCTGTTGGGGACGGTGTGACCGATGATACTGCCGCGTTTGCCAGCGTTGTCGCAGCCGCAACAGCGGGCCACGGAACCATTCAAATCCCCGCTGGAACTTATGTAGCCACTATAACTGTAACGAAGGGCGGAATTAACATCCAGGGGGCTGGCATCGATGCCACGATCATCAAAGCGCCGAGCCTCACAGCCTCGCCCGCTCCAAGCTCTGTCCTGGGAATAGCAAACTCCAACTACACAATCATCAAAGACCTCACAATCGACGGTAACAAGGCCGCGCGCGCTGGTAAAAGACCCACCGCCTATTCCTTGTTATTATACCAAAGTAGCGACTGCACGATTGAAAATGTAAGAGTGATCAACTCAACGGCGATCGGCATAGGTATATCCGCAAGCAAGAGAACCAAGCTTTCGAAGTGCGAGGTTGATGGCTCGGCCTGGCAAAATATCACCACGCTTAACAACAAGGCCGGAGGTTGCGAAGGCACTGTCATCTCTAGCTGCCGATCGACAAATCCAGGATACGATTGTGTCCAGGTTAGCAATGTTGGGACAGTAACAGTGGACGGTTGTTATCTTGCAGGAAGCCCATTTGCCGGCATTTATGTAACTACTGGCGCTCGCAGCGTGACGCTTAGAAACAACACGATTGCGAACTGTTATGCCGGCATAGATATGTCTTGGGGAACTGCCGGTGGCGCCAATAGCGGGCCGGATACGTCCGAAGGCAACGTGATCGTCGGGAATCATGTTACGGCCTGTGAAAATGTTGGTATCAGCACAGCGAGCAACGGAACGCTGATTACCAGGAACACCGTATCGGATACGGGCTTGCACGCCGCCCGCACCTACACTCTCCTTGGGCAGAAAACGACTATCGTTTCTGGCGGGAGTGGCTATACGGTCGGAGACATTCTGACCTTCGTTGGTGGAAAGTATATCAAGCCAGCACAGGTGCAGATCACCGCCATTGGCATTGGCGGCAAGGTTACGTCTGTCACCCTACCAAATCGATCGACAGCATATTACCTGGGTGTTTACACTGTGAGGCCGCCAAAACCTATTTTCGTCACAGGAGGCAGCGGAACCGGCGCGACCTTCGATACCACATGGGACGCTCGTGGCCTCGAGTACGCCGGCATCGCGATCGCCGACGCCGCAAATGTTGCCGTAACTAATAACATCAGTGGCAATAATCCCGGTAACACTGCGCAACAATATGGAGTCGCTTTATTCTATCAACACACCAAACCAATGCACCTTACGATGAGCAACAACACCCTTTCCAGAAATGCCGTTGCCTCAGTTGCACCCGCGAAGAGACGGTGACCGGAGACTCGAGCTAAGACCATTTATCGATTGCGGCCGTCAACGCTTACACCGGCGGACAAAAATGGATTTAATTTTAACCTTCTCGCCTTCCTGATTAATTCCGCCACACGCTGATCAGCCGCATCTTGTGACTGCAGAGTCACAGTAATTATCTTTCTCTGAGTCGACAAGCATCATCCGGCGGTAATCCGCGCTCGTCTCAATCGTCTCTACGAGTAGATTGTGAACGGTTGGCTTGGCCTCCGCCCGGACAAAGATTTGATAGGAAAACAAGCCTTTGCTCAACCAGATCAATCCCTGATTCACCTGCAGCAATAAGCGAGAGATGAATTTGTTGTGTATGGCGTGTGGAAAAGGGGCTGGGATCCCGCGAATTTCGAGGATGTTATAACCAGATTGATCGAGCAGATCTGCGAGCGATCGAAATGTAAACAACCGCGTGTGCGTCGAATCCAGAATGCCTTTCTTGCCATAATTGAATTGACCGACAAGCAACATCAAACGCGTTATGAGAAAGCCGATGTTTGCTGTCGTGATGATGACTTCCGGGCGCTTACGAGCCGCTGCAGATCGCACAGCATCCATAAAGTTCGCCGGCTTCTTTAGGTGCTCGATAATATCAAGCATCAGGATCTGATCGAACTGCGAGACATT
>QIBA01000135.1:0-4217 GCA_003225175.1 Acidobacteriota bacterium | reverse complement strand
CGGTAACCCGACAACCTTTTTTAGCCAGCTCGCGTGCAAGCTCGCCTTGGCCGCAGCCGATATCCAAGAGATGACTTCCGGGTCGCGCCGCGTCGATCGCAGCGGTATGCGATGAGGTGAATCCGAGCTTCAAATCATAATTTTGCTCGGGCGGATGAACATCAAATCTGCGATCAAACAGCAAATTCATTTGATGCAGGCGCAGTCGAAGCGTCGTCTTGAAAACGTTCCAAGCGTAACGCATTCCTTTGACATAACAGATCTCGTCTCCATAAAAGACGGGGATCGGGAGCTCCACAATGCGCAAGCCTTTCAATAGCAACTGATAAATAATTTGGGTGTCGAAATGAAAGTCATCAGTATTCCTTTCAAAAGGAATCTTCGACAGCGCCTCCGTCGAATACAATCGGTAGCCAGAGTGAAACTCTGAAAGCGCAGTTCGGAGCATGCGATTTTGGAACGCGGTCAGAATTTTATTTCCAATCCATTTGTACCTCGGCATGCCACCAGACCGCGCAGCGCCCTTTTCGATCATGCGCGAACCGAAGACAGCATCCGCTTTGTTATTCATCAAGGGGACAAGCAGCGCTGGCAATTTTTCGGGGGCATACTGACCGTCACCATGGACGAGCGCGACTATATCAAAGCTGCCCATGCAGCCCCTTCCTGAATGTGTTGTCCTGCGATGCGTCGTCAATAATTAGCACTTCGACGTTGTCGCTCTGCAGATACTTTGGGATCCGGCCGAGAACATTATTAATGGTCATTTCAGCATTGTAAGCGACGATGAAGATTAGTAGTCTCTTCTCTTTGAACTCGTAAGGGGCCTGTTCCACGGGCTCGACCTGCATACCGCTTATGAATCTAATACACGGCCTTTTGCAAGGGATTTGTCCAGCCTCTAGGCGCGCCTCGAAGTGCTGCGGTCTATTAAGACCTTGCTAATTGCAGCCAAGCTCAAAATAGTCAGGAGCGATAAAGGTTGAAGGTAACGTACGACCGGCGCAGTCGTTAAAAAGAAGGTCGAACTAAATTGAATTGCAGCCACTAGAAATAAAAGACATGCATAGCGTTTCGCAATCCCAGGCACAAATGTCACGGCAAACGCAATGAGAGGCAGAAGGAGCACGACGAAATAATATCCATATGCTGAGACGTAGTACCACTTGGTAAACGTCACGGGCTCGGCTGCCAAATTGGGCGAGGTAACCGCTTGATGGAACCGCTTCGCAAGCTTAGCAACTTCTTCCTGCGTTAACGTTCCCATCTGTAGATCCAACTGAGCGTAGCGTTTCATTGCCTTAACGCTCCAAAAATCTGCATACGTCCGCCAAGCAAGCAATGCGATCTGGACTGGGTGATGCCCGAGTGTGCGCAACGCGGTTTGCTTTGCTATCAGGTTCGCCTTCCGTGCATTGCGCTCGAGTCGGCACCACCGATCTACAAGGTACCCGTTGCAAAAACGTTGACATGGCCGAGCATCAACATCCCTGAGTTGAAATTGGTCTCCTTCTCTGATCAATTGAGCCAAACGTCGGTCGGTAGTGTCTTCTGATTGGACAGCTGGCGCCCAAAACGAAAGCAGGTGAAACCCGGTCTCATAAAGATAATCAGGTTCACGATGGGAAAGAAAACCATTAGCGATTTTATAGGCGTGATGTAGCACCATCATAGCCGCAACGCTTAACACAAAATGCGCGATAAACTTCTGCAGTTTATGCGATATTCTGACGGGCCACCTTCGAGGAATGAGCAATCTTCGCGTACGATTAGCCACAACCAAGCGTACAAACGGTAGAACTGGTAACGCCACCGAAAGGACCACCACTAAGGCCAAATAACTCATTCTAAAACCTATGAGTAAGATCGAAAGCACTTGCACCAGGATTAGGTCAAATGCCCGCCGCTTCTTGAGGTACAAAAACGAGCGATGCAGAAGAAGTGAAAAGAAGAATAAGCTAATTGTTTCGGTCATAATAGCGCGCTCCCAGAATAGCTGTAAGGGGTCAAGGCAACAGACTAGGCCAATCAAAAACGAGGCCCACGTTCGGAGCTCAAAAATCGTCCAACAGATCCATGCAGTTACAATAGCGACTGCCCCCCCTAAACATACTTGGACAATCAACAGGGGTGTAAGGCTAGCCGTCCAAAGAGCTAGCCAACGAATTACGTACCCGTAAAAGTAAGAGCGATCGTCTGGAATCCAACCCGAAGTCGCCGTATAAATGTAGCTGAAGGAATCCCCGAGATAAAACTTTGGTAAAGGATCTACAATCAGAAGAAGGAATTTGATCGCAAAAATAGCCAAGGAGAATAGACACCACTCTCGATAGCAAACCAGGGTCTTCAGCTCATGGGATCGGCCGGAAGAACAAAGAGGGCGAAAATGTCTGGGCGCCGATATATTCACGATTGTCTGTTTATACCAAAATGCGACAACTCATTTGGATCTGGCTGAACTGCGTGAATTCGGGCAAGCAGCGACCAACCGCGTTTGCCGGGTTTTTGGCGACTCTGCTCATTTCTGTTGCGCAAATGCAGTAGGCGTGTTTCGGCCATTTGACAACTAGGCGTTCGGAAAACCGTTAGGCGTGAATGCAGTGTCGAGACGGGTTCACACCTGAATCGGAAGCTCTCTCTGATTCATGTTGGAGCTGGAAGCCTAGGGTTGAAATTCGCGCCTCGTCCATTGTAGGCGAAACAAAACGGTTCTCCTGACTGGTCGTTACAATCGTGGATCCTGGGCTTGTGGCACAGACCACCATATCTGAGCGTATTTCGGACCGTATCGGATTCTGACGCCGCTGGTGCAGTTTGCCATAGATCGATCCATGCAAGTATAGCATAAATAACGGCCCGAACTGGCCTGAACGCGTTTTTGACGCTATCCAGCGCCTGCGACGAGCCTTGGCGCAAACTATCTAGACCTACCGGAGCTAGCCATTTGATACGGAACATTGCCAGATCAGATCTGCAAACTTCATAGGGCTTATCCCCACCCGGGGGAAGCTTGGATTCAAAATATTCGCCGGCTGGTCCCCTTTGGGCCGCTAACAGTCACTGTTGACTTATTAAATACATCGCGGCGTGTCTTTTGTGCTCTCTTGTCCTTCTGCCGCCCGTGCTTTCGCTGATGCTCCTCTGTTATCGTGCACCTTAAGAGCTATGACTGGATTGTGTGTGCACATTCGGAAACAATCCTCCTCTCCTATACTCAGCGCCGCGTTCCTTCAGCCGTGTCACGGCTTACGTACCCCACCTTGTGCTTAAGTAAAATCATGCGCTGATTGGCTGACAGACGAATAATCTGGTCAGTTCTAATTGGGTAACCACTGAGTCACGATATTCTAGTTGGAATAGGTGAAGTACTGCAAATCGTTTGCGACGAATTGCATCTCGTGCAAGAAGTTAGTCTAATCAAGTTGAGTAGAATAATATGGAACATGTGCCGTATCTGGATCTGCAATCTGAATACCACGCTCTTGCCGCCGACGTGTTGACGGCATTGGAGAAAATTTGCGAGTCAGGCAGCTTCGCTCAGGGACCAGCGACGTCAGAGTTCGAGACGAAATTCGCGGCGTACTGCGGAGTTGATCATTGTGTCAGCTTGAACAGCGGCACGAGCGCGCTGCATCTGGCCTTGCGCTGCCTCGATGTCGGGCCGGGAGACGAAGTCCTCACCGTTTCGATGACCTTCATAGCAAGCGCATGGGCCATTAGCTACGTCGGCGCCACGCCAGTGTTCGTCGATATTGACCCTGTCCGCCGCACGTTGAACCCGGACAACCTCGAAGCGGCGATCACGTCTCGCACAAAAGCAATTATCCCGGTGCATCTGTACGGAATGCCGGCAGAGATGGACCGCATCATGGCGATTGCTGAGCGACACGGACTACCGGTGATCGAAGATGCTGCGCAGGCGCACGGAGCAAAATACCAAAACAAGCGTGTAGGCCAGTTTGGCCAAATTGCGTGTTTTAGCTTTTATCCGAGTAAAAACCTCGGGGCGTACGGGGAAGGCGGCGCCTTGATCACAAACGATGCGTCTATCGCGCACCGCGCGCGTTCTCTCCGCGATCACGCGCAAAGCGAAAAATACCTACACGGCGAAATCGGGTATAACTACCGGATGGATAGCTTCCAGGGGGCTGTGCTCGCCATAAAACTCGAGCACCTCGACGAGTGGAATACGGCTCGCATTGATTGCGCGCGACACT
>QIBA01000134.1 GCA_003225175.1 Acidobacteriota bacterium | reverse complement strand
TAGAAAAATCAGAGGGTATATAGAGAACATATATTGATCGAAAAAATTGAGGTGTTTTGCTGCTTTGATCGCTTAAACGGGCATCGTCGTATCCTCGTAATTATCGAGGATCGGCGACTGACAGTCCGGGGGGGTCGGGACTGTCGCGCCGCCTCGGACTGTCAGTTTTCCGAATTCCGAATATTCGCTTAAGTATGGGGGAGCCCCACCTTAAAGGTGCGGCGAATAATTCACCCCGAAAAACTGACAGTCCCGCCCCAATTACACGTTAAAAATCTGGCTTTGACCTCGAAATTCTCGAGCTCTAAAAGAGATGCAGGAGAACGGATGACGATTTCCGATAGTCCTCAAGCAGGTCTATGAATGACCAGATTATAAAGGGCACTTGTTGTGACAACTTGTAAATTTAAATTCCAGATGTGACCGAAGAGTTATCAGATATAAACTTGTATATAAGTCGGATTGAAATTTACGAGAGCAATAATGGACGTTCGTATTTATCGAAGGTAGTATAACAGAGGAATATTGGATATTTTTAGAGAATCAGAGGAGGTTTTAAATGAGATATTAAATGATAATATTATGCCTAAAATTGCTAAAATTTATTCCCATTCTCATAATTGATCGATTTCTTCCGATTCTTCTTCTTCTTCCTCCGCAATTAGATCCCAATACTGAGGCCTATTGTTTATCTTTCGGAATTGTCGAGCTATTGAAGCCGTGCTTGTAAGAGGAATCTGTCTGTTGCCCTTTCTATAAGAAAAATGTTCCGCAAATGTGCTTGCACTGTTATACCGAACTCTCGCCTGTGCCGCATCTTCCACATCTGCATTATGCCTCTGTTGCTTCAGTGCTTTGAGCACAATTGTGTAACTCCATCGCTTCCTTGGTCCATCTTCATATTTTTTATTCAAATCAGAGTATTTAAACCAGAAATCCATTGGACGATTGTATGCTTTGATGGCTGTGACAAGAAACTATTAAAAAAAAATTAGCAATCATTTTTAAATATAAGTAAAAGATATCAATCTCGGAATTTACGAGAGCTCGTAAATTCCGAATGGGATATTTACCCTCCAATTACTCCAGTGATTTTTGAGCAATTTCCACGCCTCAGGTTTTGCATAACGAAATATCTGCTTCCAATATTTTAAAGGAATTGGTACACCATTAACAATAAGATGAGAAGAATCCTCCCAATCTTGAATCAATTCATCCATATTACTTGAATATTTCAGCGACGGAGGATCGTCAATATCGAGACCGCTGTATTGTAAGGGTTCATTCATCTTATCCATCTTCAAACTCCTTATTTTATATCTCCAAGGTCTATTGAGCTTGTCAAGGTCTCTTGATGTCGTTGTTATTTTGCCTGCAGCAGGAATAGCAGTGTGTTGAGCAAAATCTTTGACCAGCTCGTTAAAGTCGAGGGGGTCGCCATTTTTCGTTATGATCGAATGACTATGAGAATAATTGACATTGACATTGTAATTGATCACTGATGATTTAGTTGATGGTAATTGTGATCTTGAGGGATAAGATGAAGTGACGTCATTTGTGGAGACAGTATCAGACTCGTCATTTCCGAAATCGGCTTCTGGATCAGGTTCTGCCATCATTTCCTTATAGATTTTCTCTTTACACTCCTTATATTCATCTGCCTATTCATATATAGCAGTAAGAGAAATGGCAATAAGATGCTGATGGGAATATACCCACAATAATAGCTCTTGTCTCTTCCCTTCTGTCCTTGAATCGGAAAGATCGAGAGGAGTTTGTTCGAGATTTTCGAGCTTGGTATTGATATTTGGAATAAGAATAAGAGCATCCAGTCTCTTCTGTGAGAGTTTGCTCTTCTTTCTTGGTGTTACTGAGCCTTCATCAACCTTGACATGGCGTTTAGCAGGCATGATAAGAGCGGGGGAAAATATGGAGAGAAAATTTTTCACTCGGAAATTATGAACACACGGAAATTACCAACACAACTAAAAAAAAAATCACCTTCATCCTTCAATGACGATTCTAGACTCCATAACATCATTTCTTAGAAGAGAAGAAAGAGAAATAGCACACGAAGATGAAGAACTTGATGTCGAAGAGCAATTACAAGAGACAAGATACAGTCTTACAGAGATGGGCAGCAGCAGAAAGACATCTTCGATTATAACGAATTGGGTCAAACAATTAAGATTGCTTCAGAAGGAGCTCTCGCTCTAAAGACAGTGGCAACTTATCGAAGGTACATCTATTTCATTAGCAAGATTATTGATGATAAAATAGTCTTTGGAGAGCATTTGAAACTTTTATTGATGACCTCGGAAATTCCGATATCAAAAATGCCATTATTGAGCCGAATGAAATGACTCCGAATCTCATAGCAGCTTGGATACATCGCAAATGCGAGAAGAGAGATATATCTAATCCAGCTACAGCATTATGTCAAGGTGCTTCATTTTCTCAGGCATTAAAAATGAGAGCGGCTGTCAGTTATTATTATGCACAGAATAAAGATAGAGGTACTGAGAAATGGCATAATGCTGGAGGAGGAAATTGTTCTGGAAATCCAGCACTGTCTCATACAGTATCTCGTTATATGATCAGTCTTCAAAGAAGAAAGGTATAAGAAATATTTGCATCTTCACAATTTACGAGTCTTTTCGTAAATTACGAATTCCTATTTCTCAAGCTTATATACTAACTCTTTGCATAGATTAGAGCTGGAGATGTTGCTCAAAGTGCACGTTCAATTACTCCTACACTTCTTAAGAAGTTGTATGAGAAAAATAATGAATTCGAAGTACAGTCATTTGGTACAATTCAGAGCCATGTCAATTCTGAGGATCAACAATGGGGTGGTGCAAGACTTCGTATAATGCTTCAATGCATTTATGCAATTGCTTTTCTGTGTTTATTGAGATTTGATGAAGTTCTTCGTATTGAAGTCAAGGATATTGAAGTCATTGATAAATTGAAAGGACATATTAAACTGACTCTTCCATTTAGAAAAACTCATCAATATGGAGGTAATTTCATTGCCTCGAATTTTACGAATTTAGAAATCAAACCGTTTCATCTCTTCTTTAATCGCAAAGAATTACATCTAGATCCTGTTCATCTTTTGCTTCGTTGGATGCACGTATCACGACTCACAACAGGACCTTTATTCAGAAGAATTGATATTCAAGATCGAGTGTCAATGAATTCTACAAAGGCCTTAGTACAATCTTCGAAATTTACGAAGCTGACTTGATAGACTTCTGAACAATTCATGGAGTATTTTAAGAATAATCTAATCGATATTAACGAAGATCCAATACCTTATGGAACTCATTCATTTCGTC
>QIBA01000133.1:1062-5965 GCA_003225175.1 Acidobacteriota bacterium | reverse complement strand
TCAGTTATCAGCGGAAGAAAGGCGTCGGTCCTCGCTTTCGATTACGTGAAAAACGTATCGTCGTGCGAGTAAGGCGGCGCGCAGCAGCAGAGAAAGCGCAGTGGTTCTGTAGCCACGATGGTGTGCCATGCTCCTGGCGGGATGAGGATCGCATCGCCTCGCCGGACCTTGCGACGTTCACCGTCGAGCTCTATCTCGCCCGCGCCTTCGAGGATGAAATAAAGCTCCTCCGCCATCTTGTGATAATGCCGTTCTGTCCTGTCGCCTGCGGAGACGCGCGCTTCCGCAAGGCTTTGGTTTTGTACCGGCGCATTCGTGCAATCGAGGATCGAACGGATAGTCGAGCCGTCCTTGGTGATAAAAGGCGGCTGGGCCGAGAGATTCTGGACGGTCATACTTTCTAAAGATGCCGCGATCCGGCGCGCGACGGAAGCCCAAGTTTCTTTGGCGACACAGAGATCATTTGTCCTGGCTTAACAGAGGGTGAATTGGGGTCAGTCCTCACTCCACGGCAGCTAGAAGCTAGGAGCAGGAAGCTCGGCGCGAAGCACCATCGCGCTTCGTCGCAAGCAATTCGTGCAGCTGCGCCTCAACTCGCTCCAGTTCGGTGCGGTTCAGCTTTGAGAGTTCCGCAATGATTTCCTGCGCGCTCATGCTCGACGGTCTCCCGCGATTAGTTTACTGCAATTCGCGGGGCTTACCACGTCATTCTGCAGCTAGACATCTGCGTGCATCGCCCACGGCCATAGCCGAATCGTCGCCCGTGATCATGACTGAACGTCCTTCACGCGCAGGACGATCTTGCCGCGGGTGTGACCGTTTTGACTAAGCTCATGCGCACGACGCGCTTCGCTTAATGGCAGAATCCGATCGATCGTCGGCCTCAGCTTGGCTGAGTCGATCAGCTTCGCGATCGCACTTAGTTGCGCACCGTCAGGTTGAACGCTGCTCATAATGCTGCGCACCCCGAACTGGTTGACTTTTTCTTCCGATGGCGGTTGGACTAACGAAATCAGAGCGCCGCCTTGCTTCAGCACCAGCCACGAGCGTTCCTGCGTCTCACCGCCAATTGTATCGAGGACGATGTCGATCTTTTGGGCAACATCTTCGAATTTTTGAATCGTGTAATCGATCGTCTCATCGGCACCAAGCTTACGCAGCAATTGCTGGTTGTTGGTTGATGCCGTCGCGATGACGTAGGCGCCTTTCCACTTTGCAAATTGAACAGCAAAATGGCCGACGCCGCCGCTGCCGCCGTGAATTAGAATGCGTTGTCCAGGTTGCAGCTTGCCGGCGCCGAACAATGATTGCCACGCTGCAAGCGCCGACACAGGCGTAGCCGCGGCATACACGTGATGGAGCGACTTAGGTTTTATCGCGAGCTCTGCTTCGCGAACGGCGACGTAATCGGCATAAGCGCCATCGCGCGTCGGATCAGCCATGGCGAAGACTTCGTCGCCTTTTTTGAATCGTCCCGCAGCCGCGGGACCGGGGCCGACTTTCTCCACCACGCCCGATAGGTCCCAGCCGGGAATCAGCGGAAGCTTGTGCTCGACGAAGCCATTAAGATCACCGCCGCGCACTTTCCAATCGAGCGGGTTCACACCAGCGGCGTGAACCCGGACGAGCACTTCGCCGTTTTTTACTCGTGGGCAATGCGCATCTTCGTACTGCAAGACTTCCGGTCCTCCGTAACTGTGAATTCGGATTGCGTTCATAAATTCTGATCTGGGAGTTCCCACGCGATGTCTGTAGTGCGCGAGCGTTTCTCGTCCGCGTTGCTGCCGATTCCCGACAAACATGGCGTAAGGCCGAACGAGGTGAGCTTCGTTCGTAGGTGTGTGCTCAATCCCCGTACTCGCTTTCGCTCATGTTATGGCTCGTTTTAAATAAAAGCGTTGATGCGCATACCATCCGTCCGGAACTGTCGCTTCTGAAAGACTCTGTTCCTTGCCTCAGCATATCTACGAGGCATGCCGCACGTTACCGTGAAACTCAGACTGTAAGGCGAGTTTGCGGCCAAAGTCCGGCTGTCGAGAAGTTGTGCCACTGCCAGGGAAGCGGTGGCCAACTTCCTTTCCCCTAAAGGACAGCGCGACTAGACAGCCATGCGCATCCCTTTTAGTTCGCGACGGTACGCCTCGCCGAATGCCTTGAGCGGATCTTGATCTCCCGACCGAATAAGATTGCGCACTTCCTCTACGGAAAGATTCGGCGAGAAGTATTGCTCGGCGATGAAGTGCAACGTTCTTTCCGCCTGCGTGAGCACGGCATCGGAGGCGCAAAGCCGAATGCGATTGAGCAGCGCATACACCTGTAACAGCGTCCCGGGCTTGTCTAAGGTGCGCTCAAACGACTCAACGAGGCGAGCCGAGCATTCATTGATGAACTCGCCGTAGAGAGCTTCACGCCTTTTAATTTCGGAGCGGACGAGCTCACGTTTGCCAAGCGTTCTTTGTGTCACCCAAGTGGTTGCCACCGTGGCCGAGCCACCCACGAGCGAACCGAGCACAGCGGACATGGCACTGATAACTGCGTTATCCATAGCGGAAACTGATTCTTGGGCGCATACGAACGGAAGCACCACCAAAGGGCGGGGGCAAGCCGCAGCGAACCAAACCGACATAGGCTGGCCACCCTGGATCTCGAGACAGTACTCGCTCCTCCGCGCGAATGAACGAGCGAGATTAAGCGACGTTCAGAACGACGCGGCCGTTTACTTTGCCTTCTCTCAGTCGACTGAAAACTTCATTGATGGAATCGAGGGGGAGTTGCTCGATAGTCGCCTTGACTTTGCCTTCGGCGGCAAAGCCGAGCGCTTCCTCAAGATCTTTTCTTGTGCCCACGATCGACCCTCGGAGGGTGTAGCGACTTAGCACCACATCGAAGATGGACACCGGAAATTCGCCGGGAGGCAATCCAATCAGAACGCATGTGCCGCGGCGACGAAGCATGCCCATGGCTTGCTTGAATGCGATGGGCGACACAGCTGTGACGAGAATACCGTGAGCTCCGCCGATTTCATCCTGAATTTTGCGCGCTGGATCCTCCGCGCGCGCGTCCACTGCAATTTGCGCTCCGAGCTCGCGCGCTAAATCCAATTTTTCTTCTCCAACATCGACAGCCGCTACATGAAATCCCATGGCTGTGGCGTATTGAATCGCGACATGCCCTAAACCGCCCACGCTTGAAATCACGACCCATTCGCCGGGACGCGCGTCTGTTTCTTTCAGGCCTTTGTAGGTCGTTACACCTGCACACAGAATGGGTCCCGCATCGACAAACGAAAGCTGGTCTGGAATTCTGCCCAGGAAATCGGCCTGTCCGAGCGCATATTCGGCGAAACTCCCATTCACGGAATAGCCCGAATTCTGTTGGGCCTTGCAGAGTGTTTCCCAACCCGAAAAACAGAATTCGCAATGTCCACAAGCGCTATGCAACCACGCGATGCCAACTCGATCTCCTTCCTTTAGGTGAGTGACACCCGGGCCGAGCGCCACCACAACCGGCACCTTCATGGCCGGGGACAAATGGCGGGTTGGGTTTAACCGGCCAATCTCCATCGGCCGCGTGCAAGTCGGTATGACACACACCGGTTGCGATGATTTGGACCAGAGCTTGCCCTGGTGCAGGTGAAGGAACAGGAACGTCGCGGATTTGCAGCGGTTCACGGAACTTCTCCACCACCGCCGCCTTCATTGTCTTGGGTATCACCGGTCGCGTTTTTCCTTGTCTCGCCCCATCAGTTCTGACACCGCATTTCCCATGGCCTCTCCTCAACTTGTTAGGCACTTATCGCCGCATTCTCACTCGTTGCTCCGCATCCTTTGCGAATTGCGGAGCAGTGTTTGGGACGGGTAGATCGTAGCCTGCCTCGCGCTGTGTCGCACGTCTTAAACTCTTTCAGTATAACATTACATCGGCACTCGGGTAAATCACGCTGAAGTCTGTCAGCGGGGATTTGCATTGATCTCTCGATCGCTCCTGCGCGACGCGCGCGCGACGGCGCCGGTGAAGAATTGCATTGGCAGATGCAATCGCATTCCCCAGGCTTTCTCATCGTGAGCGGCGTGCGGAAAACACAGATGAATCAGATCGCGACCGTATCGCCAGTCCCGGCTGACCAGCGCAAGCGCCATCTCCGTCGTTACTTCGTAGTTGTCGCCAGGCCACCCGCTGTCGAGATAAAATCCGACGTTGCGCTTCGGCTCGCTCAGCACCCGCTCGATCAGGTCGTCCTTGTAGGAGAAGGTACTCGACATGCAGGCAGCAGCTCCGAATACCTCGGGATATTGCCAGACGGTGTAGAAAGAAACCACCCCGCCTAACGAGGAACCCCACATTGCGCGATCCATAGGCGCGTTTGTTGTCCTCATAAAAACTTGCTCGCCTCGCACAAGCTCCTCGACAATTGAGCGCG
This sequence comes from Acidobacteriota bacterium, assembly GCA_003225175.1. Taxonomy (NCBI): domain Bacteria; kingdom Pseudomonadati; phylum Acidobacteriota; species Acidobacteriota bacterium. The sequence continues at coordinate 1,545 of QIBA01000133.1, read as the reverse complement.
CATTAGTCTCATAACCTGCCTTGGTATACTCCTCTTCGCGGCGCTCATTCGAGTAAACGCCGACAATGATTAAATCTTCGATGGCTCTCATCGCCCGCAGTACCTGACTGGTTTCGTCAACCGCCCAATCCTTGTGTTGAAATGCTTCGTGAGGAAAAAACAGGTTCTGCCCGTCCTGCATGTAAGCGAGGGGGTAACGCGCCAGCGTGTTCTCCTCGTATCCCGGCGGCAGATAGCACCGAAGTCGATGACTTCGCCCAAGTATGGCCGACTCAATTTCGACCAAAGGCAGGAAATGCCCGCGCGGATCGCTGAAAAAGTAGGGATAGAGGACGCGGCCGTCCTGTCCGGACATAACGAGCAAATTGTTAGGCCCGACTGCACAATGGAGACTGCCGTTCTTCACTAAACAAGGGTTGAAATAAACGAATGGCGAGTGCGCCTCGATTTCAAAGCTCGTCGTGTTGCCGTCGCTGCTGAGTG
>QIBA01000133.1:0-1045 GCA_003225175.1 Acidobacteriota bacterium | reverse complement strand
TGCGAGGCGGTTACTTCATGGCTTCGCCGGTGACCAGCCGATATACGATCAGTGTAATGAACCCCGCGGTCGTCATGGCGTAGAAGATTGGAAAAATCCATCGGAATCTTGGGTATCGCGATGGCTTTCCTTCGAGCTGGCCGAGCGCCACAAACTGGCTCACCTTCGCCTGCGCAGTCATAGCCTCGATCTTTGCCAGGCACTCCTCCAATTCACTTTTCAGCCGCAAGCTCGTGAGCAATCCTACTGGCGAAAATAAGGTCATGAAGAAAAGCAGTGCGATTCAGATGAGGTCACTAGCCTGAACACTCTGGAGCAGGGCCAGCACTCCCGCGCAAATTACCGAGTAAGCGTTCATAAACGAGATGCGCTCGCTCTTGATGTAACGGGCGTTGTCCCGGTTCTCGCTAAAAACTGCCGCGAACATGTCCGGGTCGATAGCAGCAGGAGTTTCGTTGCTCATCTTGTGTCCTCCATGTGTTACGATCCGTCAGAGTGGCGACCACGAAGAGGCGGCGGTAAACCGCGTTCTCCCAACCAACGCCAGTGCGGCCGCACTCGTCGAGACGCGTGAAGGCCAAACCGCTCGATTGCGTGGCTGCGAATATGCGCGATCGCCTCATCGACTGAATTGGTCGCGTGAACTAACTCCAGATCCGACGGCGCGATCATACCGGCTTTCGCCATTTTGTGGATGAACGGGAGTATTTCGTCCCAGTAATCAGTGGTGCCCATGATCACAACCGGGAAGTTCGTAATCTTGCGCGTCTGGATAAGCGTGATCGCTTCGAACATTTCGTCGAGTGTCCCCGCCCCGCCTGGCAGAATTACGAACGCGTATGAATATTTCACCAGCAGCGTTTTGCGGACAAAAAAATAGTGCATCGTGACGAAGCGATCCAGATAGGGGCTTGGGTTTTGCTCATGCGGTAACTCAATGTTGCAACCGACGGAACGGCCGCCTGCGTCTTTGGCGCCGCGGTTCGCTGCCTCCATAATTCCGGGTCCGCCGCCCGTCATGACCGTGAAGCCGAGCTGCGCGATG
>QIBA01000132.1 GCA_003225175.1 Acidobacteriota bacterium | reverse complement strand
ATAACGGGTGACACCAGTTGCTGCTATTTGAAATTGCTGGTTAACCGCGCACGATTGGAGAGCACGTAATAGAAAACGCGCTAGCAATTGTTTTTTTTCGGGACGGATGATTGCAAGGTGGTAACCGCACACTAGATCAGGAGCCGTTTCGACCACAAGAGCTGGAACTGCGATGTCGTTCCACTCTTCGGAGTCCTTGGTAATTAGAATGTCGTTGATCTTAAGACCAAAGCGCTGGATTTCTTCAGGCGTTGCGGTGGTTTGCATCAATTCAATATCCGGGCGAATGCTCTCGTTGTAATACACGTCAGTGTAGTTACAGAGCCTGATTGGCAATTCTTATTCGGAAGGAACCTTATCGACGTTGCTGACCCAACATCTGGCAGAGTTTTTGAGGCGGCCTACGCTCCAATGTGCCGGAATATCCCCCAGCCACTCCACACCCGAGTACTTCAGCTTTTCGTAATGATTCTTCACGCCGTAACCTCACCCAACATGCCGGCAATTTCGCCCTCCAGCGTCTTGATCTCCGCTTCAATCTCTTCCAGCGGGCGGGGCGGCTCGTAGCGGTAAAAATGACGATTCAGCGGGATCTCGTATCCCACTTTGGTCTTGCTATGGTCAATCCAGGCGTCGGGGACGTGGGGCAGGACCTCGCGCTTGAAGTACTGTTCGATGTTTTCCTTTAATGGCACGCTTTCGCTGTCGCGCAGGTCGGGATCGGGTTCTGATTTGCCATGCTTGTCGCGGCAGATTTCCGCGGTCTCATCGCGCTCGCCGAGAGAGTTCTGAATCGCCTTGAGCTCCGACGATGAAAGGCGGATGGGATCGTCTTCATCGCCATCCACATCGAGCGCCTTCAGTTCGCTGAAGAAGACCGCGCGATCCTTATAGAGGCGCTCTCCTGTGATCTTGCCGAACTCGCGCAGCAGAGCGCGGATAGCCTCCTGGCGGCGCTCGCCTTCCGCGATTTCTTCCAGCCGGACCTTCTCGTTCTTCTTCTGGCTCGCGGCCAGCGCGCGAAATGCCGGCTCCAGTTCCAGCCGAGCGATGCGCTCCGCGCTTGCTTGAAAGTTGAGCCGCAACGGGCGTTCGACCGTGATCTTGTGAAAACCGAAGTCGGCATTGTCGAAGACCTTGCTGACTACGAGTTCTTTCTGTTTTCCATCGACGGCGAAGCTGCGCGTTTCGCCATCTCTAAAGTCGCCGTGGATGCGGGTGATCTCGCCGATCTGGTCTGGCTCGCGCTGGTCGTCGTGCGGGTCGCCGACCTTGTTGCGCTTGTTGCCCAGGCTCTTCTTCATCTTAACGAAGAACTGGCGTGCGTCGATGAGCTGGATCTTGCCCTTGCGCGGCTCTTCCTTCCGGTTGGTGAGAATCCAGATGTAAGTGGAGATGCCGGTGTTGTAGAAGAGCTGGTCGGGCAGCGCGACCACCGCCTCTAGCCAGTCGTGTTCGATGATCCACTGTCGGATATTGCTTTCCCCGCTGCCGGCATCGCCGGTGAACAGCGGCGATCCGTTAAAGACTATGCCGATGCGGCTGCCCCCTTTTTTCGCGCCGCGCATCTTCGACAGCATGTGCTGGAGAAAAAGCAGCGAGCCGTCGTTGATGCGCGGCAGGCCGGCGCCGAAGCGGCCTTCATAGCCGTAGTGCTCGGCTTCATCCCGGATGAATTTTTCCTGCTGTTTCCATTCCACGCCGAACGGCGGATTGGCCAGCATGTAATCGAAGGTGTGCTTCTTCCCATCGGCGTCGCGCTCAAAGGCGTCTTTAGAGAAGGTGTCGCCGAGACGGATCTGGTCGGCATCTTCGCGCTTGATGAGCATGTCTGACTTGCAGACCGCCCAGGCTTCGTCGTTCCAGTCTTGGCCGAAGAGAAGTGGCGTAGCCTTGTTGTTCAGCTTGCGAATGTAATCGTCGGCGACAGAAAGCATGCCGCCAGTGCCGCAGGCCGGGTCGTAGATGGTCTTCACCACGTGGCTGCGGCGCAGGTCGTTTTCCGGCGAGAGCAGCAGGTTGACCATCAGGCGGATGACCTCGCGCGGCGTGAAATGCTCTCCGGCTTCTTCGTTCGCTTGCTCCGCCCCGATGCGGATAAGCTCTTCAAAGACGTACCCCATCTGCATGTCGTCCACGCGTTCCGGGGAAAGATCGACGCGGGCGAATGCCTTCACCACCTGATAAAGAAGGTTTTTCTCCGCCATGCGTGCGATCTGCTCTCCGAAGGCGAAGCGCTCCATGACTTCCCGGACATTGGGCGAAAAACCATTGATGTACTTGTTCAGCCCCTCGGCGAGCTGCTTGGAGTCGTCGAGCACCTTGCCAAAATCGAAGCGGGCAAGATTGTAGAACGGGTAGCCGGTGATCTTTTCCAAAAGGGAACGGACCACTTTTTCCGGCTTACTCTTGACGCGTGCGTGCTCTTTAAGGACCTGTTCCTTTGTTGGACCCAATAGGCAGTCAAAGCGCCGAAGTACAGTTAGGGGAAGAATCACCTTGCGATATTCATTGCGCTTATAAGGACCGCGAAGCAGATTGCAGATGTCCCAAATGAAGCCGGCGAGCTGGCGGTGAGTTTCAATCGTCATTTGGAGCGCCTTGCGGACGTGTACGCGATGCTAGAAGTAAACCTCGCCATCCAATGAAGCGGTTTAGATAAGGCAGGTCTGAAAACACTACTAGGTGCGGAAACTGTGGTCGCCATGGGTTCTGTCGAGGGAGTGACCGCACAGTTAATCACAAATCCGCCAAGAAGCAAATAAGTGGATTACCTATTGCCAATTTGGGAAATTGATAAACAAAGATGCCCATTGACGTCTCGTGGAATCGTCGTAGAATTGCGTTCCCCAACCACATTGATGCTGAGGCCTTCTATGTCCCTGAAGTTCGTCAAACCTGAAAGACTGTCGTTAACCAACCATTCGGAATACCGAGAGACGTGGATACAACAGCGAATCGCGAAGACCCCTCGATCTCGGGTTGGGCGAACTGGTCTTGAAACCTCAAAAAACACAAGATTCTTCGACTCCGGTTTCCCACGCTGGAGAAGACGCGTGGGAACCCTCCTGCGCTCAGGATGGTGGGAGAGCAGCAATTAGCAATTAGCTACGGCAACGGCAAAATCAGCGATTAGCAATTCGCGATTGGTAATAAGGCGAAGCAAAACAAGCTAAGCAACCCGCGATAAGCTAAGGACCCATGGCAGGACCGCGCGCAGCTCCGCTTCCAGAGGGTGTGTACCTTTTTTCCGCGGTGACTGACGCGGTACACCACTACCTGTCATTCATTGAACCGGATGAGGTGTTTCGCAAGGGGCTGGCTGGAGAGGCCATTATCGGAGAGGTGGATGCAACGCTTTCCGTCTCTCCCGCTCATTTCCGCCGAAATTCGGTCTTCAAGGCTTTTCTGCACGAGGTGATCGCGCGGGTGGCGCCGACGCTTCCCGAATCGAAACAGCAGGCGCGGGAGCTGCAGAATGGATTCCTGTTTGTCATCGACGCGCGCGTGCCCGATCCTACGGGAGAGATACTGCCGGAGGACATCATGGGGGCCTTTCGCGTCGCCGATGGAGAAATCGTTCCCGACTCCTATCAGATCAACGAGAACCATCGTCTGGTCAGCGATAAAGGTCTGTTCCGCTTGCATCCTGCGATCCACGCTGAGCTGCTGAGGGAGTTGCGGGAGGAGCAGCGATAGGGGAGCGCAGCAATTACCTAAAGGGCAGCAATAAGCAATAAGCGATTAGCGATTAGCAATTAGCTACTGCAACAGCGAGGGGACAGGTTACGGGGGACAGGGAACAGGAAGAATCGGGTGATCGGGTCATCCGGTGATCGGGTGAAGTCAGAACCGCCGGCAGTAGCCGGTGGTGAAGTTAAGGGCAAGAGCACCGATTAGCGATTAGCAATTAGCTACGGCAAGAGCGACGGGACAATTGCAGGTTGCAGGGCAGACCATCACGGGGCTGAGAGGAATTGGATGATTTCTTCTAGGACTTGTTTTCCTTCTCCTGTTTCAAAAAGGAACTGGGCGTGGGCGGACCCTTTGACGACGATGAGTTTTTTGGGATCGGGCGCCTTATCGTAGTAGGCGCGGATTTCGGGGAGGCGGGGACCGGCGGAGTTGGCGTCATCGCGGGCTACGATGAACAGCTTGCGTCCCTGGAGCTTCTCGGGCGGACAGTTGGGGGCGGCTGCCATGATCACTAAGCGCTCGATCTCTCCGGGACGAGCGTGGCACGAGGCGTCGGCTGCGGCGCCTCCGCCGAAGCTGGCTCCTACTACGGCGACGTGCTTGGCGCCGCTCTTTTCCAGGTAGCGGACGGCGGCGAGCACGTCCCAGTAGACCGGTGCGCTGTACAGGTCGGACTGGCCTGGTCCGCGGGAGTCGCCGTAGCCGCGGAAGTCGATGGCGATGGCGCGAAATCCTGCATCAACCAGGGCTTGCGCCTGTTTCGCCCAGCTCTCCTTATTGAACTGTCCGCCGTGCGCCAGCACCACGCCGCGATCGCCTTTGCCGTAGACCAGCGCCTGGATAGAGCCGCCATCTTCGGTGGTGAGGCTGACGCGCTCCTGCGCCGCGCACATCCCGGCCAGGATCAGGACTAAAGGAAGCAATAAGCAATTAGCAATTAGCAATCAGCTACCGTAACAGCAAAAGCGGCGATCAGCAATTAACGATAAAGCAATTAGCTGAGTCAACGGCAACACCCGGCCGGGGGCGGCCGGTGCTCCTACGCAACACCGGCGGCTTTTCGCCGCCGGTGTTGCTTATCGCTTATTGCTAATCGCTAATTGCTGCTGTTGCCGTAGCTAATTGCTGCTTTTGCCGTTTACTGCGCGGTTGCTGCTGCGGAGGTTCCGGCATTCGCTCTTGCGCTGGTGCGTTCGGCGATGATGTGTTTTGCGTTGTCAGCCAGCTCCTTGGCTTGGGGCAACAGCTCCAGGGCCTTCACCACCTGCGGATCGCTCTCGGCCTGTACCTTCAGGCCTTCCTGCTGTCCAAATTCGGAGACGAACAGTTCTGCCTTGATGTGGGAGGCAATCCAATCCTGCACGCCGACGATATCGGCTTCGTTGTAGGTGATCTTCTCACCGTCGAGGAACTTGCGGAAGTCCTGGAGGACGGCGTCGTTCACCTGGAAATCTTTGCCGACATGGCGATTGAACA
>QIBA01000131.1:3172-10130 GCA_003225175.1 Acidobacteriota bacterium | reverse complement strand
GTGGCAATTCGCGTAAAGTTTACGCCGTCTGTGCTACGTCCAATGTAAAAACCCTGTTCATTGTTTGAATTGTCCGTCCAATTCAAGTTGATCTGGGTGGAGGAACCGACGGTAAGCACAAGGTTACTGGGCGCAGCAGCAGTGGTACAGGTGGGGGTGGGGGTGGGAGTTGAGTTCGGGGTGGCTGTTGCGGTTGCTGTGGGTGTCGGGGTGTATGTGGAACTTGGAGTTGGCGTTGTTGTAGGAGTTGCTGTTGGCGTTTGAGTCGGCGTTGCATTCGGACTAGGAGTGGGCGTACCGGTTGGACAAGCGCCGGATTGTGAACTCACAGTGTTCGAATATGGCGAGTCGCCATTGGCATTATACGCTCTCACTCTAAAGTAGCGTAATCCGGCAGATACCTGGTGTGACGTGTAAGTCGTGATATTCGCCGATGTGGTTGCGATCTGATTGAACGTCACGTTATCGACGCTTCGCTCAATCTTAAATCCCGTCTCGTTGTTCGAATTGTCTATCCACGAGAGGTTGATATCCAGACATCCGGCAGCGGTGGCAGATAGATTTGAAGGAGCAGCGGGAGTCAAACCAGGCGACGGAGTCGCTGTAGGAGTAACTGTTGGTGTGGGACTTGAAGTTGGCGTTGTTGTAGGAGTTGGTGTTGGTGTTTGAGTCGGCGTTGCAGTCGGGGTCGGTGGCGGGGTTGCGGTTGGCGTCGGGCTCGGGTTTGCTCCTGGAGCCACCACGAAGTGAGAGTTGCTGCTGGTTGCCAGGGTAAGCGGGTCAATTGTGCCCGACGTGACGAGCGCCGAGAGATCAGCCGTTGATGTTGCAACGCAGTACTGTACACCCGTTCCCGCCGGCTGGGCGGGGATTGTCGCTGAGTAATTCAGTCCCGAGCCAGCCGCCTCGACAAGGTGCGATCTGATGAAAAAATCCGCTGACCAGCGAAGGTAAATTCGCTCCTCTACAGATTTCGGCTGATTTGTGAGAATACCGATCGTGACGGAATCGTCGGACGTCGGCGTTGTTGGTGTCTGCCCATTCAATCTCACTAATATTGGAGGAGCAGAAGTTTTCATAACTGCGAGCTTCATACTGGCCCCTATCTGATTAATCCAATCGAGGATCCGGAAGGAGTAGTAGTATCCATCTTGCAAGGAGATGCTGTTGGTCGGTGCCAATACACTGCCGGAAAAGAAGGGGACTGAGGTAGTGCCATCGACGTTTATTGTTACTCCTCCCCATTGCTTCGAATAGCTGTTGCCGCCTACCAAAGCGAAAGAATGAAGTCCCGGAGTCGTATCACCGCCGGTTGTGCCCACATGGATTGTATTAGTAAACCAGTTAAATGCGTCCGGTGTTCCCTGCGCCCCAGGCGCGGTGATTCTTGTCAGCCTCCAGGGAAACGTCGTGTCACCTTTATTGTAGCCATTCCAATCTCCCGCCAAAACCAGTGGAAGAATGTTCACGTCGTTGTTATTCAGCCACAGAGGAGGAATTGTCTCACTATTCCATTGATTGTATAGGCTTTTCAGGGTGCTGACCTCGCCAGGTTGCGCCCCTGCTAAATTCTGGGTTTCTCCAATATCGGTCTGCAAATTGTACAGCGATGCAGGCTGACTGGTCGTGCCTCTTGCCGCCACGAGTTTTAGCACACCACTGCGGACTGCCCATATGGTGTCTGGGGATCCGCCCGAAATACCGGGCGCTGACGGCGGGTCGCATGGTATTAAATTGAACCCGTCGTAGACACGATCCGCCGGCAATTGAACCCCGGCCGCAGCCGCTGCTGTAGCGACGATGTCCAGCGACGAGACCGGCTCATTGTAAACACTCTGACCCGGCAAGCGCCCCGTCCACTGGACAGCGAAAGGCACGTGAATACCACCCTCTAGCACGTTGAATTTGTAGCCTCGAAGGGGATAGTTCCGGGAGCGATTGTTATTGTCTCCTCCATTGTCACTTAGGAAGAAAACTAACGTATTACTGAGCAGATTTTGTCCTTGCAGCGCTTGCAACACTTGCCCGACGCCGTCGTCCAGCGCAGTCGCCATCGCCGCGTATGTTCGCCGGTTGGGGTCGGTGATGTTTGCAACCCGGTCCATATAATTCTGAGGAGGAGTGTCAAACGGCGAGTGCACCGCATTGTAAGCTAGATAGAGAAAAAAGGGTTCTGTCGCGTGGCGATTGATAAAAGACACCGCCTCTCGCGTGAAGGCATCGGTCAAATAGGCCGGTTCCGTGATCTGCGTCGTGCCCCTAAGCAGCGTCGCGTTGTAGTAGGACGACGCAGCTCCGAGAAAACCGAAGAACTCGTCAAAACCCCGTTGCATAGGATGAAAGTTCGGTGCCAAGCCTAGATGCCATTTGCCGACCGCACCGCAAACGTAGCCTGCTGGCTGGAGTATTTGCGCTAGCAACAATTCCTGCGCAGGCACTCCCAGTCGCGGATTAGCCGCGTCATCGGTCGGTTGATTTTCGTGTCCGAACCGCTGCTGATAGCGGCCAGTGAGCAAAGCGGCTCTCGATGGGCTGCAAAACGGGTGCGTCACGTATCCGCTTGAGCAGCGAACCCCGTTAATCGTCAGGGAATCGATGTTCGGTGTCGGGTAATCTGGGCAGCCATTGAAACCTACGTCCCCGTAACCCAAATCGTCTGCCAGAATTACGATGATATTCGGTTGCCCCGATTGTGCCAACGCCGAGGGGGAGACCAAAGCACAGGCGCTGAGTACGAAACCCAGAAGAAATTTTCTGAAAGTGCGTCGCCGTCGTAAGAAAAGATCAGCCGGAGCTGTTTCGCGCCCGGAGTTTTGGAAATCTGCTGACAGATCGAAGAAATCCTCGGGGGATTGCATGTAGAACCGGTAAGAATAGGATGCGCGAACTGGTCTGTCTATTATACTTTAGTATAATATGGGAAAGGCCCGTGAACGTTGTAGCCCGTGCGTCATTTGGACCCCGTTGACATCATTTGTCATTGCTGTGTGGAGAACAAAAGAAGCACAATCGGCCCAATGAAGTACTGGGAAATCATCGGGACAATCTCAGCAAACCCGGTTGGAGTTGTGACTGTATCTCAGTGATTGATTCCAACGCGCAAGCAATCTGGTCTCTAACAGACCGCACAAGCCGGGCATTCTTACAATTTAACCAGCCAGTATAAGACTTTAAAGCACAGTAACTTAGAGCGATACAATCAGATACTGCACTCCAGGTGTCGGAATAATTTACATTTTAGACCTCGTTAGAAACGGCGGCTATGTCTGGCATTATAAAAACCGTTCGCATTTAAGATGCTTATGCTTATTATAGGGCTCTTACATTTGTAAGGATCTGGTCAGATGAGCGTTGGTCTATGGTATGCTTACCCGTCTATTGGAGCGTGAGGCGAAGAAAGCGCCCTCTGATTGCAAAATGAAAGCGAAACTAACAATCCTACTCATCGCGCTGACCAGCAGCGCACACGCAAACTTGATTGATCTAACACCGGGAGCGTTCAATATAAACGAACCTTGGCCACAGCCGGTGATACAGTTCTTCTCACACCAGTTCGGCAACGGAAACGGCTTTCAGTTCTTGGCCGGAGCAAATATCAAGGACGGCCAAGTCGTCTGGTCGCCATTTACCATCTTTGGCTCGGATAACTTCGGGATTATCCTCCAAGATCCCGCAAACGCCCAAGTGTCTTGGAATCTTACCAACACGGGAGGTTACTTCCTGCAATATGTCTTGCTAGAGGGCGCTAACGGGATTGACAACCTCTTCGGACTCAGAGGGCCGGGTTTCCAGTTCGAGGGCGGAGGACTCGTTACTATCGACGGCTTAACCGCCATACAAGCCATCATCTTCGCAGGGCCAAATGTTGTGCCCGAGACACTGAACACGGGCTTGCTTCTATTCTTCGCCGTTTCAGGACTCTTACTCACGTATAAATTACGACGGCGTAAAATTGCCTGAACTCAATCGAGGCGACATGGCTCGCATGGTTCTGGATTGCGACGGAGTTGACGTAATAACGAGTGAGTTAATTGGCGACGTTATGATGATTGGCCGTGCGCCGTCACACAATCCGGTCCGGCGCGGTGAACAGGGATTTTCCGACTCGAATCTTCCATCGAGTACGGCGGTACAAAGCCAACATCGAAGGAGCGTCTTGCACCTCGCCCAAACTAGGGTTGCTGCTGAAAGGATCAGCATTGCAAATGGGATTAGAAAACGGAGTGCTTTCATTTGCTACTTCGTTACTTAGTCGTGATCTGCGAAGGCGAGTTGACGATGATTTCCGGTTTGCCCTCGTACAACTGAATCCTTGCCAGACACAGCCACGGTTTTGCCCTCGTATTGCTGTGGGTTCGAGAGTTGAGCGACGCTGCTAGGCGGAACAAAGGCGGTGAAAGCTTGATTCGGGTGTTTGCCACCCATGTTCAAGACAATGTTGCCTTTGCCGGACCGGTGAACGCCTTCGACCTCGTCCGTTACCGTTGCAGTTGCCGACGTGTTTTGCCGCCTCCCTAGCGGTGTACGTTGCCGGAGCTTGGGCAATTGCTAGGACGGCAACCGCTTCCACCAGAGACGCAACCACTGTTTTCGTTTTCATAGCGTCGCCAGATTAGGTAAAACCAAGTCTAAATGTCGAGAATCAAAATCGCCGTCGCGCTGGGTGCGGGACTCGGTATAACGATGCTCGCAAGTCTGGCTGCAATCCAAACTGTCGAAGACACCGAGCTTAGAGACTTAGACGTGACGGGATGGGATTGCTATTCAATCCGAGGGGACTGCACAAAGGCAGGAGGCCAGAGAGTGTAATCGGATCAAAAACCGCTGGCCGGTGGATCTGTCCTTGTTTACGGTCGAGCCACTCGATACGGCTGGGTTGCTAAAATGGCGATTAATACAGCTAACCTTTTTTGGGGACGCCATTGCTCAACCAGCTATTCTCCAACCACAGGCCGCTGGCAAAAACCCTTCGGCTACGATAATGGCACAAAAGCATTGACTAGCCGCAAGGAAATGCCCCACTCTTATTGGATCATCCCCCGCTTTGGTTCACTCATTTTGCCGCTGATTCTTTTGGCGATAATCAGCTCCGTTTCTGCCGCCCAACTGCCTGCCGTTGCTTCATTCGCTGGCAACGCCCAACATACGGCCATCTATCAGGTGCCGAGCCAAAACCTCAATACGATTCACTGGTCAACTACGATCGATTTCAACAACTCAGGAGCGCAAGCGCACTACGGCGCGCCTTTGATCAGTTCCGCGAACACGGTGATTGTTCCGGTAAAGACGGCCAATAATGGTTTTCAAGTTGAGGCTTTCGACGGGGCCACTGGCGGCGCAAAGTACACCCTCAGCACCGATTATGTTCTTCCCTCCCACGGCTGGATTCCCGTTTATCAACCAACGTTAGCTTCCGGGCCTTTCGGCACGCGTTTATACTATGGAGGGGCGGGAGGAACAATTTACTATATTGATAACCCGGATTCTTCCGCACACGGGGCGGCGGTTCGCAAAGTCTTTTATACCAGCTTGTCTAACTATCTGGCCAATGCCGCCGGTTTTAACTCCAGTATCTTTGTTAATACGCCGATCACGGCGGACAGCAGTGGCAACATTTTTTTTGGTTTCCGGGTCCAAGGCACCGCCCCGGCACCTTTGAGCACAACGCAAAGCGGCTTTGCCAGAATCGATGCTAGCGGTAACGCATCCTATGTTCTAGCTGGCAATGCGGCAAACGACAGCAATATAGGTCGAGATTCCCATAACTCGGCGCCGGCTCTGAGCTACGAGGAAACGACGCTTTATGTAGTAGTCAAGTCAAGCAGCACCCAGTACTACGGATATCTGCTTGGCTTAGACAGCAGCACCTTGACCACGAAGTACAAAGTGTTCTTAAAAGATCCGCGTAACGGCAACAATGCTGCAATTCTCGACGACAGCACCGCGTCCCCCACCGTTGCTCCGGATGGGGACATTTATTTTGGAATCATGAGCAATCCCGATAATGGGTCGAGAGGCTTCCTTTTGCGCTTCAGTAGCGAGCTCAGCGTCCAGAAAGTTCCGGGAGGATTTGGATGGGATTACACCGCAGCCATTGTGCCAGCTACAATGGTGTCTTCGTATTCAGGCGTCTCTTCCTATCTGATCTTCTCGAAATACAATAATTATGTCAGTGCAGATGGCAACGGGGTCAACAAGATAGCCCTGCTCGATCCCAATGCTACTCAGATTGATCCACATCCATCGGCTAAAGGTCTGGTCGAGATGCGGGAAGTATTTACGGTTCTTGGTCCCACTCCCGACGAAGAGTTTTATTCAAGCTCATACCCTTACGCGGTGCGCGAATGGTGTATTAACACCGCTGCCGTCAATCCTCCCACCAATAGCATCTTTACTCCGAGCGAGGACGGCCACCTTTATCGTTGGAATCTGGTCACGAACTCGTTGTCTCAAGTCGCTTCACTTAGTCCGGGCATCGGTGAACCATATGTTCCGACTGTTATTGGCCCGGACGGGACTGTTTATACGCTTAACGGTGGGACCCTTTTCGCGCTCGGCAATTTAAACGGAGTTGATGTGGCGCTTAGCTCTAGCGTCCCAGACACTCGTAGTGTGATTGCAGGGCAGTCACTCATTTTTACGGCAGCTGTGACCAACACGGGAGCATCCGGATTTACTCCATCCGGCACCGTTACCTTTCGAGACCTCACCTATCAGAATCTAACACCGATTACGACGACGTTGGCTTCTAACGTTGCCCTAGACTCGAATGGACAGGCGACGGTACACACCTCGAGCCTGACGGCCGGTGGACCGTTCCTTGGGAATCATTTTATCACGGCCACCTACAATGGAGATGGCAACTTTAGTGGCGGCAGCGTAACCTTAATTCAAAAAGTTCACGCCAGCGCTTCGACAACCACGGTTACCTCTTCTCCGAATCCATCTGGTCCTGGCC
>QIBA01000131.1:0-3149 GCA_003225175.1 Acidobacteriota bacterium | reverse complement strand
CTAGCGACGGGTCCGCTTCACTTAACACATTCACTCTGAGTACCGGAAACCACACTATTAACGCCAAGTATTCTTCGGACACAGTTTTCGCTTCGAGTGGCGGAAACACGGTGCAGACAATCCGCCCAACTCCAACTCCTGCCCCGATTCAGGTAACCGTTCAAACAAATCCGACGGGCCTTACTTTCAGCGTCGATGGCACTCCTTACACGACTACCCAGGCGTTTTTCTGGGCGCCTGGCTCCAGCCACACGATTGCCACGACTTTGCCGCAGAGCGGCGGGGTTAGCACTCGCTACATTTGGAACAGCTGGAGTGGCGGTGGAACAATCTCGCACTCGGTCGCTCCGACGAAAAATACGACTTACACGGCTAAATTCAGTAAGCAATATTTCCTTACCATGAACGCTCAAAAGGGCGGAGCTGTCACCCCGCAGAGCGGATGGAAGCCTAGTGGAACGACAGTTTCGATCACTGCGACGTCAACTAATAACGCGTCAGTAAGCTATACCTTTAGTGGTTGGACAGGGAGCGGCAATGGCTCCTACTCTGGGACAAACAATCCAGCGTCAATCACGATGAGCGGGCCTATCATCGAGACGGCTGCGTTCACTCAAAAGCCGGTTCAGGTAACGGTACAAGCGAATATGGCGGGCGTTAGTTTTATGGTTGATGGCAGCACCTACACTGCTGCGCACATGTTTGCCTGGCAGCCCGGCTCGAGCCATTGGATCGCTACGACCTCGCCGCAGAGCCGTGGCACGGGGGCTCGTTACGTGTGGAGTAGCTGGACTGGGGGCGGAGCGATCTCACACACTGTCGCACCTACCACAAACAAGACCTACACAGCGATCTTCACGACGCAATATTACCTGACGATGTCCCATAACACCGGTGGCACAGTGAATCCCGCCAGTGGATGGAAAAATAGTGGCGCGGCCGTGTCAATCACGGCAACGCCAGCCATAGGCTACAACTTCAGCAACTGGACAGGCACCGGCACCGGCTCCTTCTCGGGCACAACCAACCCTGCTTCAATCACCATGGGCGCTCCCATCACCGAGACGGCTATCTTTACTCATAATTAACGTGACTCCCATCTCGCGTGCGGGCGATTTAGCGTCTATTCAGGAACGTGTGCAGCGGGTGTTTCTTCAGCTCAACGTTGCGGCTGACTGACAGCGGCCTAGGAGATGCTGACCCCTAATCAAATTCCCGTTGTGACCGTACCGGCAGAGCCTTCTTCTATGTTGGTCATTCTCTTAAAGATCAGAATCAAACCGCAGAAGCCATCTTCCCAGCTACGCTGCTTGGGAAATTCATCCCGTGATGAAGATAGAGGTGATCGAATGAACTATTGGGAAGTAATCGCTGACAATCTCAGCTAAGCCGGATGGAGCTGGGGCTGCGTCTCAGTGATTGATTCCAACGGGCCGAACGATCTGGATTGCGGACGCACATCGCGATGATGGAAAGCGTTTCGTTGTGCGTGCCGATGAAAAGCTGACTGCGTTTGTTGAACTGGAATTAGCGATTAGTAAGCCCCAGCGACTTGGGGCTCCACCCCCTGGTGAGGCTTTAGGTAGAACTTGAAGCGAAAGATCGTTTTCCGGGAAAGGTTGATCGTAGAACCAATCGTGTGAAAGCCACTCTGGTTGCCATTGCGGAGCCCGCTCGATAGTAGGAGCAAGCTCGCCAGCTCCCTTTCTGATCGTCTCGGATAATCCTTCATGCACCCTGCTGAGCGTGCGCATGTTAGGAATTGCGTATTCACGCACATCAAGCCATTGGATTGCACGGGCAAAGTCTGGAAAATACTCTCCATTGTGCAAGACTACAGGATAGATTGGTGACCACGCTGAAGTCTGATCCATCCGCTTGGCAAATGAGCGGGATTCACACCAGCACCAACGGGAGCGAAAATACATCATGCTCCAAAGTGCAACGATACAGCGCGAACCTCCTAAACCTCGGGCGATCTCTGCGACCAGTTTGGATTCATCCGTTTCGGTTGGGCTGATTTCGTTTACGTCTTGGAAGATTTTTATGCGGCGGCCTAGTTGCGTCTCAATCGACGCTTTGAGCAATAGGACAAATATCTCAAAAACCCAAGGCTTCCAGTCTTCTAAGTGTTTGTAGCTAAGGAAAAGGTCGTATTTGTATGCCATGGCTTCGATTCGGTCTAACGAGACGGAGCTGAGTCACCGCTGGCGGGGAGCTCCGCCACAGCGTGTGATCCTCTCCGTAAAGCTTACCAAACTGAGAGCCAAGCACACTGCGCGTGTAGTTCTGCACCGCATCCCAGCTTCCAAGTTTGTCCTTGAGACGCATCACGCCTAGTTGTTTAAGCGAGTCGTAGTACGTATCACGCGGTTTTTTCTTTCGAGTTAAATCCAGTTCTGAGTAATGCTTTCTCGCCCATTTCTTGAAATCGTTAATCACCTTTTCGATGCCGCCTCTCCAATCGATGGAGAACGGCACGAGTTCTTCAAGGCTTGTGCGCATGTGATTGTAGCGAATCGCGTTCAGAGTGTTTTGGTTAGTTTCAAGCCGAAGCCCCCGAGAAATCCCATCAGGATAACGGTCGCGAGTGACCGTAAGCAGACGCTTCCACTTGGCTCTCTTAGACGGTCGAATTTTCTGCCACCGTACGTCGGGAAATTCGGGCAGATTACGATTCACGATCCGGCGACAGCGACACCAGCCGATCACCATTAACCGATCACTGGTCGCCGGTTACTTTCGTTAGCAGGCGCGGAGCGTCGCTCGTGATCGAGCAGCCATTTCTTGCGCCACAAACCGCCACCGTACCCGCACAATGTCCCGTCAGCGCGAATGACGCGGTGGCACGGGATAACGATGCAAATCATGTTAGTTCCATTTGCGCGACCAACTGCGCGACGTGCGTTCTCATCGCCCAAGCGCTTAGCCATCCAGGAATACGAACGCGTTTCTCCGACTGGAATCGACCGCAAGATTCTCCACGCGCGCAATTGAAAGGACGATCCGACCGGAGCCAGCGGAACGTCAAACTCCAGCTTCTTGCCCGCGAAGTAATCCTTCAGTTGGGAACGAACACTATCGAGATACCGATGTTTCCCGGGCACTACATTTGTTCGCAATCGTTTCCGCAAAATGGACAACTCGCG
>QIBA01000130.1 GCA_003225175.1 Acidobacteriota bacterium | reverse complement strand
GCCCCGAACGACGCCGATTCAACTGTGTGTCCAGACCCGACAGACGAGAACCTCTGGATAGCCGGTCCGGTGGTCGTCGATAAGTCGACAAGCTCACCCCATAACCACAGGGTCTACATTCCATTTGAGCGGCTCGTGGGAACAAACTTCCAACTCTACCTCGCTATTTCCGATGATTTCGGAAACACATGGACGCGCCACAAAGTGAAGGATTTGGGTCCACATAATCCGGCCAATATTTTCCCGCAGCTGACGATTGATACGGCTGGCAACCTGTATTTCACCTGGGCCCAAGCTCAGACGTTCGTTCCAGGCTCGTCGGCGAGTGAAGGCGAAACAGACGTGTTCTATGCTTTCTCTACTGGTGGCGGCATCGAAGGTACTTGGTCGCCGGCGATCAACCTAACCAAGGAAACGGGCGACTCGGCCGTGTTCCCGTGGATGGTGGCGGGTAGCCCTGGACAGGTGGATATCGTTTACTACAAGTCGAACAGCGGTCTTAACCCGAATATCGCGTTCTACGACAATAGCGGTAATCCGAACGACAGCTGCACAGCCGCGGGGCCAAACTGCAATCCGAATACGACGGTGTGGAACGTCTACTTCGGGCAGTCGCAGAATGCTCTCAATACCGGCCCGAACTTCAAGAGCGTGCAGATCTCGGATCACCCAATACATATTGGCGGTATCTGTACTAACGGCACCGGCTGCCAGAGCGGCGATCAATCAAACCGAAACCTGCTCGACTTCTTCACCGTTGATGTCGACCACGTGGGAGCGGCCTACGTGACCTGGGCGGATGACAACAACGGGCGGCACGATACCCGGCAGTTCTTCTCGCGACAGCTGTCCGGAGCCAGCATCTTCAAAGCCCAGAACATTGCGGCGATGAATTCTTACCCGATCACCGATCACGCGGTCACCGACCAGGCGGGCGATGTGTTCGATGCCGAAGGCTTGGCGGAACCGGTCGCCGCTTGTGCGCCCTCAATGGATATCCGTGCCGTGAACGCGACACGCAACAGCAGTAATACGAATATGATGACTGTCACGATGACGCTGGGGGCAGCGCCAACGGCCGCGAATGCAATACTGTGCGCCAACGTTCCAGGTAGCGCCACCGGTGGGCTGTGGGGCGTCGAGTTTTGGGCTGCAGCCGTGCCTAATGCAGCGCAGGACAGGCAATTCCCGAACAACAACTTCTACATTGCCTATCGCGATAACCCCGGAGATGTGACCGCACCGACGCCGGGCGTTGAGGCGGGTTCAGTCAGCGGATTGTCGCCGAGCCTCACCCACTTCGAATTCGAACGCTTTGAGGCGGGCACGCTCGGAGGTACTTGCACCTCTTCCGGCATGGTGAACCCATTTGCACCGACACCGTGCACAATCACTATGACGGCCGACCTATCTGTCCTTGGGATTAAGTCGGGAAGCATCCTGGCGGCGATCAGTGGCTTCTCGGTGTATTACTTCGGAAGTGCGACCGAGCCCCCCGGGTTCCGGGTGCCCCTCGGTAACTCGAACCTCGCCGACGCGGCTACGCCGTTCGACTTCAACGGCACGGGGACGATAATCAAGTAGCTAATTCAGAGGGAAGGGAGATCGGCTGGGTTATCTCTTCTCTATGATATATAGTCCGCGCGGTGAGAGTAGGTTCTTGGTGCGCCAGTTCACCACCATCCCTCGCGCGACGGAGCGCGCGAACTTGGACCCTGGGAGTGCTAAGTTCCGTGTGCGCCCTGTGCGCGACGCCTGCCGCCACTACTTCATCGCCCGGTAGCTCAGCGGCGCCTGAGCCCAGTTTGCCCCCATGCGCTCAAGCTGGGCCCGCGGTGAGCATTCCGGCAGAGTTCCCGAAAGATTTTCCTCTGCCGCCCGGCACGGTCATCACTGCTACCCGCGAGGTGGGACCCGCGATCGTACTCGAAGGCTTCGTTCCGATGGAGCTCCCAAAGGCAACGCGCTTTTTCCTGCAAAAACTAACCGCGGCTGGCTTTCGGCTGGGTCGAGGCGAGGCCGAGCGTGGCGAAGCTGAAGACCGTTTCATCGGTAAGGGCATCATAGGTTCTTTCAGACTGCGCAGCATAGAACACTGCGTCGGCGTGCTACAGTTGGTGATCACGGTCCAATCCGCTCCGGCCACTGCATCTCCCAGTGCTCAACCACATTGAGAAAGAACAGTGGAGGCGAGCGGTCCGAAAGAAAAAAAAGAGCACCGCTTTTGATCATGGAAGGATGATTTAACACACTCTCAAGTTTGCCCGGGGGTAAAGGAAGCGGGACTCTTTGCCCCATGCACCACGTTTCGCTGCTTTCGGTTCGTTTTGTAGGTCGCGCAAAATGGGCCAGGTATTCGCGTGAGTCGCGTCCATCGGGCAGCGGTGTTCGTGTTCCGTGGATTTGTGCCAGTCCTGCTGCGACAAGCAATTCGTTCACGCCCTTTCCGTCTGCCGTGTCGACGATTGCGTAATACCGCAAATTGCGCTGCGCCCCAACGCCCGACGCACAGCCGCCATGGAAGTGACTGGAATAAAGAACTGGGCCTGACGGCAGGTTAGCATTATTTTTTCGACCGATTACCCAGGCTCCGTGCGCCCCTGCACCGCCGGAGGTTTTTCTATTTGTGGGCCGCGAAGAACGGCTCATCATGCCTTGTGGAACGCGAACACACGGGCGTGATCCACTCAACCACCTCGCGTGAAGCAGAACGGAGGGGCAAAATGCCAAAATTGAGACATTATAGCCCGCAGCTCTCAAGGGACCTCGTGTCCAGATTGTATCGTCAAGCGAAAGCTCAGCGAATTCCGATGACGACTCTTGTGAACCGAATCGTCGAGCAAGCGCTCGGAAATAACAAGCGTATCAACAGACGGAAAGTAGCGGAGGAATCACGAAATAACACAACCGGATTAGCAATATTTCGGTTCGATAACTTCAACCTCTCAGGCCCGGCCATTCGGTCGGGACTTCTTTTTTAAAACCCTTAACTAACAACACAGAAAGGGACCAACAAAATGGCAGTTAAACTCATAGCAAACTATGCGAAACGTCTTGGTTTACCGGGATACAGTTCGCACCAATTCAGCGTCTCGATTGAGACCGAATTGCAGAATCTCGACAACGTACGCAAAGAAAGCGCACTCCGCCTGATGGCTATGGCATGGAGGCGGACAAGAACGGGGTCGCGAAGTGAAAATAAGGTAGTAGCGAAACTCTGAAAGACTTCGCGAGCGCCGCAGCTGGCTGAGCAGGACATTTGACGCTTCGCGCGCATCCCATTCACCCGTTGGGAGCCATTCAAAAAGTAACAACTGTGTTACATTATTTCGCTTTACGGACATCGACGGAGGATGGTCCGTTTCTGAAGGGGCCACGCAATTCGGTAGCCCTTCACATTCAAACCGCAGAAAGGAAAATTACCATGAAAATGCGAATACTATTAAATAAAATGGTGCTTAATGGCACTCTCCTTGCGCTGGGTGCCCTTGCGCCACTGGCAGACGCAGCCCCGGCCTTCAAATCGTTCCGCATCCCTACCGCTAACAGCGAGCCGGAGGGCATCACTTTCGGACCCGACGGCAACATGTGGTTCACAGAGGCAGCCGCCAACCAGATTGGCCGCATTGATCCGAAGGGCAATATCACGGAGTTCGTTGTTCCGCAGGCAAGTTCTGCACCGGAGGCCATCACTGCAGGAGCAGATGGCGCTCTGTGGTTCACTGAAGCATCTGGCTTCCCCGAAGGCATCGGCAGGGTAACGACCGGCGGTGTATTCACCGGATTTGCCCCCGACTGCGCTGGCGGGCAGCCCTGCAGCCTGACCCCCGGCGGAATTGCCGCCACTGCAGATGGGTTGATCTGGTTCACCGATGAAATTAGCAACTCCATCGTCAAGCTGGACCCCGCGACCGGGATCATGACCTTCGTTGCAATCCCGTCCAACGGCCGCCCAACAGACATCACGCTGGGTCCCGATGGCGCGCTTTGGTTTTGCGAAGGCATCTCCGAGATGATCGGCCGCATGGATGAAGCCGGGAACTTCACCCTGTTTGGCCCTGTGACTGGTCCCAACGATCCCATTGACATCACGACGGGTCCCGATGGCAACCTGTGGTTCGTTAACAAGTTCGAAAACATTATTGGGCGGGTCACCACCCGCGGTGTGATCACCGAGTTCACAGTGCCCACCGCCAATGCCCAGCCAGAGGATATTACGGCGGGACCGGACGGCAATCTGTATTTCACTGAACCGCCTATCAATGAGATCGTGAAGATTACCCCCAATGGTGTCTTCACGGATGTGCAGTTAATAAAGCCTGCCGGCAGCCCATGGGGTATCGCCAGAGACGCAGCCCGCAACCTTTGGATCACACAGATCGATGGCAACAAGGTCTCTAGACTACTGATCCCTTAGCATCCGTCCAGAATCAGCCCAGCCTACTTCCATTAGCAGCTCCGTTAGAAGGGCAATACGGAAAAAGCAACCACGAAGTCTTGATTCCCTGCATTCGAATGGGATGCGAGGCAGAACCACCCCCTGCGACACGAAATCGGAAGTTCCACCCGGCAATTTTTTTATCAGTCTGCTTTCGCAGTGTTAACAGGAAAAGCTTTTAGGAACTCTTCTGAATCGGAAACCCAGCCAAGCAATACCTCGGTATTTAAAAGAGATGCTTCGTGGTTCGTTCTCGGCAAGTAAAACGCAAAGATAGTCTCTGAACATCGCGTCTCTTACAGTCGATTCCACGCAAATGTTTGTAGTTACGCCCGTCACAATCAGATATTTGATTTCTAATTCAAGAGAGAGTTTTTGCGCACGTTTTCACCAGCCTGCGCCACGTTGCGGACGCTAGGTGTTTCGGCTGATCAGCATTCGCACTGCCTTACGCAGAATTGCGCACTTTTGCAGTAAAGAATTTTCAGACCGTAGAAAACGACCGTGAAATATTCAATCTGGCGATTCGCCTTGACAAAGCTAGGACACTTACAAGAATCACGTAACCAACCGGATCTAGAGTTAGGCTAGGAATTGTTCCCCGCTCGGTTCTTCGCCTCCTGTATCCGGTTTTCGAAAATTCATTCAGCAGAGGAAAGGAAGAAGGGAATCATGAATCCACTGATCCGAATCAAAACAACAGTTGTCGTGCTGGCGTTGTTTAGTTGCGCCGCGCTTGTCGGCGCACAGGGGTTACGGCCATTAAAACCACTCCCGCCGAAAAAGAACGCGAGGGAATTCACTGCGGCTGCCGCGCTCGCGCCAAATTCGCCGTGGCAATTANNAAGCTGACGCCTGATCAGTTCGGCAGTTATGTGAATGGGACATGGACACAGCTGGCTTCAACACCAGCCGGATATAGCCCGCTTTATCATTCGTCAGCTGTTCTGCCTGACGGCCGTGTCATCATTGAAGGAGGCGAATACAATTTTCTCAATGCGGTCTGGACTAATTTGGGAGCGATCTATGATCCGCAAACCAACACCTGGACGATGGTAAATCCTCCAACAGGTTGGTCCACCATTGGCGATGCACAAGGCGTCGTTCTCTCCAATGGAACGTTCATGCAGGCCAACTGCTGCACGAATCAGGCAGCTTTGCTTAACCTTAGTAATTTCAGTTGGACGCCGACTGGTTCAGGAAAATTCGATGTCAACGACGAAGAAGGCTGGACGCTGCTGCCCAACAAAAAGGTGCTCACAGTGGATGCGTACGTTTTTCAGTACGACGCCAACGGCACTAACTCGGAAATTTACGACCCGGTTACCGGCTCTTGGTCGAGCGCGGGCAGTACTATTGTGCAACTCTGGGATTCTGCTTTTCATTGTGGCGGCAAGAATCATGCTTCGTTCGAAGTGGGACCTGGAGTTCTGCGACCGGACGGGACCGTCTTCTACACGGGAGCAAATCGTTGTAGTGCTGGTCACACCGCCATCTATGACTCGCACACCGGCGGCTGGACTGGGGGGCCGGATTTTCCGGGATCGCTCGACATTGCAGACGGCCCTGCGGCACTCGAGCCGAATGGGAGGGTTCTCATGATGACAAGCCCCGGTATCTTCAATACGCCATCTACCTTCTTTGAGTGGGATGGCTTGCGCCTCACGGAAGTTTCGCCAGCTCCGCATGCATCAGACGATTCTTCTTTCTATGGCAATTTCCTCGTGTTACCAACCGGCCAGATCCTTTTCACCGACTTCTTTTTTGTTTCAGTTTACAATCCTCCCGGAACCTACAATCCTGCATGGGCGCCGACGATCCAATCCGCACCTAACAGGGTAAGCCAGGGCGGTTCGTACATGATTTCTGGCTACCGCTTTAACGGGATGTCGCAAGCAGCGGCGTACGGAGACGACCAACAAGCCGCAACGAACTATCCGCTGGTGCGCATTACTAATAACAGAACCGGACATGTGTTTTATAGCCGCACGCACGACCACAGTAGCATGGCTGTTGCTTCTAATGACTTGGTCTCTACTCATTTCGACGTACCGTCCACGCAAGAGCGCGGGCCTAGTTCGCTCGTTGTCGTGGTCAATGGGATTCCCTCTGACCCGGTCGCCATTACGGTGAATTAACGTTCCGAAGTTGACGATGAATCACCGCCTGTAGTTCCATAAACGCAGTTAGCACTTCATCGGCGTGCACAATAAAGCGTCCCGCGTCTTCACGCTCTGCGGCCACAACCCAAATTGATCGGCCTTTAGCATCCGTAGTCGCCATAGAGCCACAATTCCATCCAGCATTGCGGAGATTTTCGATGATGATTTCCCAATATTTCATTCAATCGCTTCGATTTTTATGATCCGGTGAATTTCCCATGCCGTCGAGCGCCACGGATGATGAAATCCGTTGGTGCCGAAATACTGGATCGTTGAGCCGACGTCTGCGCTCCCGTTGTGGTCATCGTCCCACATGAGATAGCCAGTCACACGAATCTTCTGCGCCTTGTGCCCCGTCGCTTGAAAGCGCCTGTCCTGTAGCCGGAAAAATCCGGCGAGCGACTGAATGCGAATACCTTCACGATACAGAGCCTGCTCCGTCCTGGGCGTAATCTCACAAATGATTGGAGTCGGATCGCCGACTTGCGGTGCGTGATCGCTTGGGTCTTCAAATATTTCAAGATGCCAATCGTGAAACGTGGCATTGCCGCAATTTGTTGTTTCGGGCGGTCCTGCATACGCGAGGTTAAGCCAGCCGGTGAGCGATACGATCTGCTTTTCGAGTGAACTCAGTTGGTCCTTTTGTTCAGCTGTTAGCCCCGAACGGCGTTTGCCCTGAGCATACGCACCATATCCACTAAGTTTTTTTAAGAACGCAGCGGTATCCAGGAACTCAATAGGTCCACCGTTTGATTCTCTGGCGAGCGATTCTTCATCCGATTACGCTCCATGGCGTCCATCATCTTCGCGGTTCCCTCTGCTCGATCAAGACAGTCCCAACTCGCGACATCCAAGTCCCTCAGTTCAAGATCCTCGGCCCCGCTTGTGACGGAAGTCGCGATGACTAAAAGGAGCGCGATCCAAAGAGGAAATATTGACCTCTGGATGTGAATACGTTCAATTGAACAGAATGCGCTCACGGCAACTTCATGAGGCTCTGGAGAAACTTACCAAGGCGATTCGTGAAGTGAAAGCCGTTGTCGAAACTATGCGCGCTGAGCACGACCCGCCAGCGTCACACATCTTCATCTCACGCCGCCACTATCAGAACTTATCCGATACAAAGAGCGGGAAGCGGCGCGAGATGTCGGCGCAATTAAGCTGGCAAACTGCTTGCGAACTCGGGTTTCGCGGCAACCTGGACGAATGGGAGCGGTTGATGGGTGATATGGGCTGCTGGAACTGTCCAGGCGATGCAATCTTAACGTCTTCCCGTACCGCGTTCACATTTTCCGATGATTAGATTAGGTCTAACGAAAATTAGATCAGCTACGCCTTCCGGGAGCGAGGCTGATTCGGAATGAACCTATCGAAACGCGCCTTTAGACCGTTCCAGCCGTTTTTCTGCTGATGCCGAAAAAGGCCAATGCCGCCAAAGCGATTCCCACCAAGGCGAGCGTGCCACCCGAATCAGGAACAGACCCTACACCGTGCCCGATAAATCCATTATTCGATTGATCCGGATTCAGCTCGATTCCCGTTAGAACCAGTTGAGGATCTCCAACGATCTTGCCGAAAAGCTCAGCACTCGCTGTACTGTCTTCAAATACGTTAAAAGTCTGAGGGAATGCACTAAAACTAAGGAAGTCGGCGTCCTGAAACTTGAACCGTGGGTCTAGCCCATCATTTGGAAGAAAGTGATTGGCGGTCGACAAGAAATCGACACTTGAGGTACTTGGGTCAACACTTCCACCCTGTGTCGAATTAACCGAAAGCGTCAGCGTAGCGCCGAAAATTAATGTCTCTCGGAAACTGTTACCATTTGTATAAGTTAGTGTGCCTAGATCAAATACTTGGCCGGGCGCCACACCGCTGAAACTCTTACCGGTGAAAGTAAGAGTGCTTGGATCACGGTCTCCCCACGTGATGGCATTCGTCCCGAAGCCAGTGAAGACCCCGGTCGCGGTGTTATCGACGGGAATCAGCGTCTTGCCGTCCAGATCAATCACTACCCCGGTTAAAATGGGCTCGAAAAAACCCCGGAGATGCTACCGCTGTTGATCGTGTTAGCACCAACATGAGTTGCTCCTGCATAAGAGATTAAGGCTAAAATCAGCAGCACTGCAGTGCGAGTGTGCAAACGTTTGAAGATTGTGAATGGAGGGTTGGGT
>QIBA01000129.1 GCA_003225175.1 Acidobacteriota bacterium | reverse complement strand
CTTCACACACGCAGCTCTGGTCCGGGCGCTGTCGTTCAAGGAAAGAAGATGAGCGATTTCTAATTGCATCCCGAGAAACTGCGATTCCATTTTTCTGTTGGAGCGCCCTATGTAACTTGAACTGGAAGCGGTTGTCCGATAAAATACTCTGGCTTCTGGCACGAAGCAGGTCCCATCGCTTGCGATGATAACGCGGCAGAAATACTCCCCGTCTTCCCCGGTTATCAGTCGCGCATCCCACGGTCCTGCCGCCTCGGTTAGTTCACGACTGGCGAGCCAGGTCGCCGGATTCATGTGAGCGTTATTTTCCCACTTGCGCACCAGCCATTCCAACGGGGAGAGATTAGTCCATAGCGGCGTTGGGCTGAATCGCGCCCGGCACGCCCGGTACATAAAGTATCCCCATGCACAGGAGAACAGCCTCTTGTTGCCGGACTGCTCACCCGACACTTTCATTTGTGATGCGATTTTGTCCGAGGCAAGCAGATCGTCCGCATCTAGCCATTGAATGAACTCGCCCTGACAAAGCTGGAACGCCCGATTTCTTGCAATGGAACCGCCCTGGTTCTCCTGCGTGATAACATGGACATCCTTTGATGCAAACTGCCGTGTGATTGAAAGAGTCCGGTCACGCGAACCGTCATCGACGATGATGATCTCTTTTCTTGGCCAGGTCTGTGCCAGTGCGGAGCGTATAGTATCAGCAATCCAGCGCTCCGCGTTGTAGGCCGGTATGAGAATAGAAACAAGAGGCGTCATCAAGTCGGACTACTACGGGACAGTTAAGTTAAGGGTTAAGGGTTGAGACTTGAGCGGCGACGAGCTGATGCTGCCGGCGAAGCCGCAAGCGATCAAATTCTGCCAAAGCCAT
Source organism: Acidobacteriota bacterium (assembly GCA_003225175.1). Classification (NCBI taxonomy): domain Bacteria; kingdom Pseudomonadati; phylum Acidobacteriota; species Acidobacteriota bacterium. The sequence goes on along the minus strand of QIBA01000129.1, from coordinate 5,175 downwards.
GCCAACTATCTGATCCATATTGTAATAGCGGTAGGTGGCGAGTCTGCCGACGAAGGTTACGTTCCTTTCCAACACGGCGCGCTCAGCGTACTTAGAGTAGACAGCTTTTGCGTCCGGAGCTGGAATTGGATAGTACGGCTCCCGGCCAGGTGCGAAATTTTGGGGATACTCGCGCACGATCGTAGTCGACGGCAGGTTTTGCCCCGTTGCATATTTGATTTCCACAATGCGAGTAAACTCGTGATCGTTAGGGTAATTTACTTGCATTGCCGGCTGGAAATATTCCTGTGACAAGGTTTCCGGTTCGAAGCGGAGTGAACGATAGGGCAAGCGACCGAAGCAATGACCAAAGTACTCATCAATTGGGCCTGTGAAAATAAGGTGACCAAATCGCACATGTCTACGCACCTCACGGTAGTTGGTGTTTAGCCATACCTCGATGTTTGGGTGCGAAAGCATTTTCCGGAACATGGCTGTGTAACCGTCTTTTGGCAGCGCCTGGAATTTCTCTGAGAGATAGCGATCATCACGATTGGTGCGGATCGGAATCCGCCCGCATACGCTTGGATCCAGCCCTTTGGCATCGCGTTGCCATTGCTTACGCGTGTAGTTTTTGAAGAACATTTCGTAAAGTTTCCATCCTACTTGGGAAACGATCACCTCTTCCGAATTCTTCGCATTGTCGGTAGGCACGCGCCACTGCGCGAGTGTAGCCTCCATCTCTTCGGTGTTCGACGGTCTCCCGATGAGTTGCTCGAAGGTATTCAAGTTAATGGGGAATTGCCAGAAGCGACCGTGCGTCCACGACAAGATCTTGTATTCAACTTTGTGCCACTCGGTGAACTGGCTCAGATAATCGATAATGCGCTGCGAGTTTGTGCGAAAATAATGTGGTCCATAGGAGTGAACTAACACGCCCGCCGTGTCGTAATGGTCGTAAGCGTTGCCGCCGATGTGATTACGTCGCTCGACGACTAGACAGGTTTTGCCAAGCTGGGTCGCGATTCGCTCGGCCAGCACCGAGCCGGCAAAACCCGCACCGACAATAAGGAAATCGAAAGTCATTAAATTGAACTAACCCTTAGCAGGCGGCCTATGGCCATTAGCCAAGGGGACCGCCAATGTCGGGCCTTATAGTTATAATGTTTAGAGACGAGGGGCTCGGAGACGGAGGGCAGAGGACGGAGCGCGGATACAGAATGCAACGTCAGAGATCAGGAGCCAGATGTCACAAGGATTGAGTAGACGGCGGTTCTCATGCCAACTATCACCGAGGCGGCGGTCAGCTCGTGATGCGAGTTCGTCTGAAGCAGTTTTGCGACCCATTCTATCTTGATCGTGTTGGAGACACTTCGGTTCCTGATAATCGGTCGCCTGCTGAGAATGGTAGGTGCCTGGTTAGGAGTGACGTAAGCAATCCTCATGATTCTTGTAGCTGAGGCCGAAGCCCTTAAAGGCACTCGTAGCCTAGTCGCTCCATTAATGCGCCGGCGATCCCGTTTATTGCACTAATGTCGTGGCGTGACAAGCGGCCGATACTTCTAGAGTTGAAGTTGCGCAATGGGGACTGAGTATTGTCGATGTTGGGGGAGTCCAACGAAGCTAGGACCCGGGTATCAAATGGCTGGGAAAGGTCTAGGAACGATGCCAACTTTACTAGATACTCTTCGGGTCGGGCACACAGGTCTTCGTACCGAAACCATAGAGAGTGTCGGAGGTGCGGAATGTCATTGAACAGATATTCGTTGGCACGTCGCCAGTGCTCCGCAGCATGCTCGATTGTTCGTCCGATACGGCGCCGCGTTCCTTCACATACAGCGTAAGGATGCCGGACAATTGCAACAAATCGGCTGGGTTCAAAATTCTGTTGCAACCAGCGCGCACGCAACGTATTCGGAGGACTCTTCTCTAACAGGATGCCTGGTCTGTCCGGATAATACCAGCTCCAGTCATAGCGCGCCCTTAGAGCAGGACCGGATGGGCTTTCCTCGGTCCACCGGAATACATCGCAACGCAGCGAAAAAGAGCGTGTAACGCCATATTGGATTCCCCTCGGTAGCGCCTTTGTCAAAAAGTGTCCCTCGGCCGGCAGTGTGCGAACGGACGGATGGGATTCCAAAATCTTCGCCAATGCTGTCGTCCCCGAGTTGTTAACCCCAAGAACAAACAGCCAAAAGTTCTCGCCGAGCCGAAGACGGCGATCTACCCATCGCGACAAACACGTAGTAGGGCATAACGTCCAAAGCATGTCTCTAAACGCGTTTCGAACTCCGGGCACCATGAAACCTTTCCTCATTTCGTCAGCTATCGCCGAACCCGCTTGATGCTCGGCTCACCAACTGGTCGATCTCCCTCGTGCTCACGTAGGGCCGAGTAAACGGCTGTTATGATTGCCGCTATCCGGTCCCACGAATACCGCTCGTTGGCGTAGGCTTTAATCTCCGCCCTATGGGTTTCAAGGTTTGAGAATAATTCGCTGTTAAAGTACGCCTCGATCTTGCTAGCCAGATCAGATGAATCCTGCGGCTTAAAGACAAAGCCGGTCTCGCCTTCGATGATTTCTTCTCTCAAGTTCCCGACGTCCGCAGCGATGGCAGGCAGTCCAAAGCTGTACCCCAAAAAGAGAACGCCGCTCTGAAATACACGGGTGTAGGGAAGGACCAAAACATCGGCGGCCTTGAAATACAATTCCGTCTCCTCGTCCGGCACATATTCGATCTTCTGGATAACACGATCCCGGACGTCGGCGGCTATCATCTTCTCCTCAACGAACCGCCAATATGTCACGTCTCCCTTGGGCCTTCCGACAATCAGCAAACGATAGCTGCGATCCCGCCCGACGAGCTGCGCGAAGGCATCAACCAAATATTCCAGCCCTTTGTAAGGCGCGATATTTCCGAAAAATAGCATCGTATTATCCTTCGGGTCGATTCCAAGCTGTTGCCTTGCCTCTTCTCTCGAAAGCGTCGTCTTCGCGACCGTGTTATTAATTCCAAACGGAATGACGCTTACTTTTCTCTCTGGAATCTGAAATTCCGATACCAACTCGCTTTTCATCGCATCCGTATGAACAAAGATGTGATCGAGCAGCTGATACTGAATTTTCAGCGAGAGCCGATTTAACCAGGAATCGTTCAAATCGCGTTTGCCCGCATTCACGTTGTGGGCGGTAAACACAATTTTTTTTCCAAGTAACTTGTAGTAAGCCATCAGCACGGTGCGGTCGAATAGCTCAAATTTATTGTTCCACAGTAGGTGGAAGAGCTTTGGTTGCGCCGTTGCCGCATAGCTAATGAGTTTTACATAATACTTTAATACTCGCCACGCTTTAGCGAAAGGGCTGACATCCGGCCGTTGATCCCCTCGCAAGTTCAAAAAATTCATTCGCGAATTGGTCACCACCTCGGGCACGCTCAAATCGTCGCTGCCGATGAAATCCACGAATATTCCCACTGAAGTCAATGCTTCTGCCATGCCAAGGGCGTAAGGCTTGTCTCCGCCACCGGTCAGCAAGGCGACGCGCAGAGTCAGACAACCGGTGACGGACGATGGAGGGCCGCTCTCTCCGGTCTTCAGTCCTCCGATCTCTGACCTCTGACCTCCCACCTCTGCCCTCTGACTTCTGGCTTCTGATCTCCGATCTACCTCTGAAAACGCGTTCATACTGTAACCTCTTGACGAGCAGCAGGTGGCGCAGCGCTTTCAAGTTGAGCCATTACAGCATCGAATACTTGATCCACGCTTATAGCTGTCGTGGCGCGCTCGTCGTAGCCGCGTTTATAGAAAAATTCCTCAAGGAGTGGCGAGACTATTTTCTCTTGCATGCCATAGTCATAAATCTCCCAGGGACTCGTGCAGGTGAAGAGCGTGACGCAGGGAGTTCTGGTACCAAGAGCAAAATGCATCGGCAGACTGTCGCCGCCAACCAAGCATCGGTGATTTCTGACATCAGCCAGGTGCTCGAGCAATGATCGCCTTTCAGGGAGAATATTGACTCTCAAGCCCGCCTCTTCGAGCGCCTCCTTCAATTCCCCGTAGTAAGCCCATTTCTTCATCGGCCAGACGTGGCCGGCATCGGCCGCTATGGCGATATCGCCTGAGAGCCGTGTTTCGATTGAATTCGGAAGCAGGTACGGATCGCCAGCAAACCGCAGCCCCAGCCCTTCAAAAATTAGCTCCTGATAGGTCTGCCGGTTGAGCAGCTTTAGTCGGTCAGCCTCTTGCCGGCCATACGAACTAATCAGGCTGAGGTCAAACCAGTGCTTCGAATTGTCGGTGTAACGCAGGCGATTGGACGAATCGGCGTAGGCGCCGAAGATCTCGGCCGGCCTGACACTTTTCAGGAAATGAGCGACATCAAGAGTGTCTTCGAGGTTTATGGCCAAATCGTACGGAACGTCCAAGGCTCGCGCGCGCGTCTCCCAAGGGAAATGACGCAGATTATCCGCCAGGCCGTCCAGCAATACGCAGTTTTTTGCCGCCGTGACCCACGTGACCGAACCATTCAACCTGCGCAAAAGCGGTGTCGTGCGGACAACGTCTCCAGTAGCGCCGAGCTTGATGATCAATACACTCATGCCAAATAGACTTTCGTAGAAATACTTACAAAGCTGAAACGAGCGATCCCCAATCAAACGAAGTGTCCCCGCACCGTTATGATTGGCGGGTTTGTCAGACTAGGTTTCCCGTAAGGCAACGGCTCGCCATCGAGTGAGTAAACCCCTCCGCCTGCCGTTTCAACGATGCATTGCGCTGCCGCTGTATCCCACTCCATCGTCGGCAAATCTCGGAGGTAAATATCGGCTTTAGCTTCCGCCACTAGGCAGAACTTCAGCGAGAGACCCATCGCTCTAATCTAGGATGGTTTACGCGCGCCAACATCGCACTAACCAAAGGGCCAGCGTGGTCCTTACTAGCCACGATAGCAAACTCAGAGGAATCGATTTTTCTTGTAGAAATCGGCGTTGCTGGTTCACCGCGGGTTTGTCGCCAGGCGCCCAATTCGTGTCCTCCGGAGTAAGTAAGTTTAATCGGACTAACGCAGGTGTGTTTGGAAGCGCCGCCAACGTCGACCAGGCGGACATCAAGAACTGCGTGATAGGCGTGATAGCCCAGTGTTTCGGGCATAGACAACATCATTTGATTGCTTTCCTTCACAATTCGTCAGCTCAATCG
>QIBA01000128.1 GCA_003225175.1 Acidobacteriota bacterium | reverse complement strand
AGGACGACCGCTCCGAACGCCACAAACCAGGATCCTCCAGTAAACGTTCTTCGTCAGTTGCGAAGGCAATAAGACGATGACGCAAGACGACCTGCTAAACGGACGACTCATCTGCGAAATTGGCATTGCGCCAGTCCGGCCAGCCGGGTTCGCGATCCTCCGAATTTTCCAAATACCTCTAATCGCTGGTTGCTGAGTGCCGATTGCTTGTCTAGCGATGGAGGCATCACTTGGGAATGCGAGGAACTCAGAGCAATTCTGCAGTAAGAAACCGACGGCCTGATCTGCCCATTTTCAAATCGGCACAGATTGTAGCGGAAAAATAGGGCTGGTCAGGAGCCTGTCGGAGATAGATTTTCTGGAACGAAGAATCAACAACTTGCGAGGAGTGCTCTGTCTGTAAGTTGTTGATTCCTGGTTCGGGAATCGTTTACTCCGACAGGCTCTCAGGCTGTCCCTCTTTCCCCGAGAACTTATGGCGGCTCGGGATTTCTGGCAACTGCTGCCAGGGCAAACACGAAATACCATATTCAATGCTGGTATCGAATATGGTATCATCGGGCATCATGGATACTGCGCGGAAGATCACTGTGGAGGTACCGGTGGCGCTTCTTGAAAAAGCGCAGCAAGCCAGCGGTGCAGGGGTTACTCAGACCGTTCGTACTGGGCTACAACTGGTTGCGGCCTCGAGAACTTACGCGCGCCTGCGCAAGCTGCGAGGCAAGGTTCGCTTCTCGCGAAGGTTGACGGAGCTGAAGGCCGACCGGTGATCGCAGCCGACACAAGCACCTGGATCGCGTTTTTTGACGGGAGCCGTGGCGAGGACGCACAACTGCTCGACCGTGCCCTGGAAGATCGCCAAGTGGTGATGGTGCCGGTTGTGCTCACCGAGCTCTTAAGCGACCCAAAGCTTCCTTCCGATGTAGCCGAAACAATTTCAGAAGTACCTCTCATCGAGCTCGCGCCTGGTTACTGGCAAAGGGCAGGAGCGTTGCGAGCTAAAGTGCTGGCAAAACGCCGTAAGGCCCGTCTCGGCGATGCGCTGATTGCGCAGAGCTGTATCGACCAGCGCATCCCTCTCATTACGCGCGATCGCGACTTCAACGCCTTCGCCGCCGCTGCAAATCTGGATCTTGCGCTCGGGGCAGGGACACACCGACCCTAAGCCTCGAGACTGTCCGGAACATTATCTTTCGGGCAAGCGTCGGGCACCCGGCTACCGCACGCCATGACGCGCACTGTCGAGACGTCTTCCGGCCCAAAAGAGGTCACGATGACGGATGGCTACCGCATCCTGATTGCCTATCAGAATGAGCCATTCGTGAACCTCAAGGCGGAACAATTCGACAAAACACGCTATTCCACCGACAAGCAGTCGCTGATCGACTCACTCGAGTCGTCCGCGAAGGACAGTCCTAATATGGAATCGGAGAAACCAACGAAATCCAAAATGGGCCGTTTTGAAAGCTATGCAATCAATCGAACCAAGCTGGAAGGTGGCGTGCTCAGTACCTATCTCTGGTTTGATGACTCAGACGCCCAAGTGCTGACCGCGTACATCCTGAACGATGAGCCGGCCGCACGCAAATTCAAAACCATCGATGAGTATCGCAACCTCCGCGATCGCCTCCTCCAGAAACTCAGCGGCTGCGACGTTCATTAGCGTGGCTGCCGGCCAGGGCTCAATGCCAGCATGGATAGCGCAGCCTGCGAAAACCGGCGCAGAGTGCGGCGCCCGGCAGTCGTGAGTAACCCACGCTCTTGCTCTTACTTCCTTCTTGAATTACGTTTCGACTCGTGTCCCAAATACGGAAACAACATCAGAGGCTGGAGTCCTCGACGTCATTCTCACTCACCCTCCGAAAAGCGCGAGGATAGGGCACCCACTCTTTCGGTTCGTCAGCACACCAAACCTCAAGACTATTGAATCAAGGATGGGGTACCCCGGCGAACACCACCTCGGGAAAGGCTGAGCCACCCGCTTAGGGTCCATGGCGTGGGCTGTCAGACAAAACAAAACGCAGAACCGAAGTACCACACATGCACGTAATCCCACCCTCGCCAAAACCACGCGAGGGGCATTGTCTGGAAGTCTGATGCAAAAACCGAAACGGGAAAAGACTGGCCACCCGCCAGGATGTTATCAGGCTTGGCGGCCTCGAAAACGGTGACTTCTTAAGAAGAGTGCTCCATCCTTTAAGAGGAGGTTAGCCGGCTTGGAGGATCGGCGTAGCCGCCAGCGCGAGATTGGCCGATCGGATCTTGGTGCCAATCCAAACGATGTAGAGCCCAAGGCCGACGAAGAGCAGCCCGATTAGGAAGAAGAGGATCAGGGGCACTCCGAATACCGCAAGAAGGCCGCCCAGGACGAAACACAGCATACTCGAGCCCTCGTGTACTGATCCAGTAGTGTCGTTTCGTATCGCGTACGCCCGAAACGTTCCCTTGGAGTCCTGCCCAGCCGCCACTACCAAATCGCCATCACTAAGACTTGCGCCATCCCGGGACTTGAAGAGGACCGCTTGGTTAGCAATGCGGAAGGACCAGGCATTCGCGCTGGTTATCTGCCCGGTTCCTCGTGTGATTTGGCCGTGGGTTTCCGTTGTCTGTTGGACATGGGTCAACCGACCCTGAATGACTTTGCTTGCCATTGTTAGTCTCCTATTCAGCTATAGCGAATATTTCTGCACTCGGTGATGGACAACTGGACCGAGCGGCTGGTTCGTGAGCTTTCGGAACCGAATATTTACTTAGAGCACATGGTTCCCTACATAGCCAAGCGGCGTCTGTGAGGGCATCATGCGTATGACTTCTGCCATGAAGGGACCAGCATTGTAGCAATGTGTGTTCCCGTTACACGAGTACACCCGTAAGGACGCGGCGACCGGGGACACGGAAGCGTCTCCTGAAACATCGGGGTGCACGGTTGCTGCCTTCCGGGATCCGGTGCTGTTGCCTAGGTCGGTGAAATCAACGCTGTACTCCCGAATGGTGCGGACTTGCTGGTTGGGCGACACCTCCAACTGTGCGATGGATAGATCGAAGTTGAATGTCATGCCAATCGGATCGTTGAGAGCATTGGCCCCGTGAGGCCGTGCCAATATGAAACTCGCGTTGCTGGAAGCGCCAGAGGTCAAGACGAACTGCGGGTCGGCCTTAACCCGGTTAACCGTCCCGATTCCCTTGGCGCCGTTTCCAACATATGCTTCGTAGTTTTGATCGTAGCGTTTGCCGTTGTCATCGGTGATCACTCCCGACCCGGCGACGTAGGCAAGAATGAGCGGCTGGTTCGTGAGATTTCGGAACCGAACATTTACTTGGAGCACGTGGAACCCACCAAGCGTTTGCGAGGGCGTCATGCCTATAACTTCTGCCATGAAGGGACCAGCGCTGTAGCAACGTGCTTTCCCGCTACACGCGTCTACCTGCGACGACGCGGCGACCGGGGACACGGGAGCATCTCCGGAAATGCCCGGCTGCGCTGTTGCCGCCGTGCGGAATGAGGACCCCGATAGCGCACCATCGGAAGCAGGTGGCGACGCGAATGCCGCCGTCGTAGGACGTGCCGCAGAAGCGCCCGAGATCAGGCTGACACTCACGCGAGGCGGTTGCTTGCTCATCATGCGAATCACCGGGAACAAGATGCTCGTCAGCGCAAACAGGCTCACGCCAACTCCCAGGGCTATTTTCTTTCTACGACCCTGAAGGAAATCAGTTTGCGCTCGAAACCGATCGACTCTTGCAGGCAGCACCGGAATCTCTTGTTCGTTTTTCTCCACTTTCTCTACCGCCGGAACAGTCGGCTCGGGACGAGTGGCAGTAGGAAGAGGTGGTGGAGTGGCCGGGGGGACAGGACTGTCGATGGCTCCTTTCCCCCAGGTGTGCTGAGCTTCAATCAAGCTCAGCTCCTGGATCAACGCATTGGCGTCGGCGGGGCGCTGGTCCCGTTGCTTTGCCAGCATACGCAACACCAGAGCATCCACATCGGCGTTCCCCTGCAGCGCAGGATTGAAGACGCTGGGAGGTGGCGGCACCTGGTCCAGGTGCGCGCGCAACCAGCCCTCGGCGGAGTGCGCATCAAAGGGCGAGTGGGCTGCCAGCATCTCGTAAAGTGTCATGCCCAGAGCGTAGATGTCGGCGCGGCCGTCGAGCTCGCTGGCCGCCATCCCCTGCCACTGCTCGGGTGGAGCGTAGGCCGGGGTCAGCAGTGGGCACGAACTGACAATGGCCGAGCCTTCGCGCATGGCCACGATGCCGAAGTCGAGCACCTTGGGGATGTCGCGGCCACTGGCATCACGCGCCAGCAGGATGTTGTCAGGCTTGATGTCACGGTGGACCATCCCCAGCGCGTGCGCCGCGCCGAGCGCCTCTGCGACGCAGCGGGTAATCCAGAGTGCACGGGCAAGCGACAAGGGTGCGCGCGCGGCGGAGATCAATTGCCGCAGGCTCACGCCTTCCACGAATTCCATGGCAATGAACAGGTTGCCATCATCGGCCTGGTCGAGGTCGTCCACGTGGACGGCGTTGGGGTGGCGCAGGCGGCGAGCTACCTGCGCTTCATTGCGGAAACGTGCGATGAACTTGAGATCCCGCGCATATTGCGGATCCATCACTTTGAGCGCGCGGATTTCCTCCAGGCCGATGTGCATTGCCTTGTAGACGGCACCCATCGCGCCGCGTCCGATCTTAGCGATGACACGGTACTTGTTGGCAACCACTTGCCCCGGTATCCACTCCGTGCTGGTCATCAGCCGCGCGTTGTCGGTCGAACACGTAGTCTGCTCGTCCGTGTACTCAGTGCAGCAGATCGGGCATCGCTTCATAGACACCGCAAGTTAGCCATCGAATTTTGCTCATACGCCCAGTGACGCTGTTTGGGTGATAGTGGATGGGTGATTTATGGCGCGGACCATAATGATCCACAAGACTGCATACCTGCTCGTTTGCAACGCTACTTAATGCTGAGGATTTGCTCTGACGGAGTACTGCGCGTGGCCGAGGATGAGCAAGTGCAACACCTGCGATCAGCAGCGATGCGCGACGCATACTTGTCTCCTATTGCCAGTTGAGTATTCGATTTGATTCTTTTGTGCCCGGGAGCCGGGATTGCGCCTCAGAGGGTGTGCGCTGCTTTCTGGAATGTGCTCTTCGGAGAGGTAGGGCGCATTCTCCGCCTCTATTATGACCCTGTCAACAATAAAAGGTAACTACACGTCAGAACTGACCTGACGAGAGATTGAAACTTTCCAACGCGGAATCTGGCAATCGAGGTTGCTGGCATCTTCTGTGTTTCGAAAGACCAAACGACAACAGCCTGAGTCTAATGGCCGCATTGGAGAAGCGCACCCTGCGAAAACCGAGGCTGTTACGAAACTCAATAATTTTGTTACCTATGGTGGTCGCAGTCCAGGCGAAGCGCAATATGTTGTGGTTTCAAAAGAGGAATTTCGAGTTTTGTAACAGCCTCAAACCGCGCAGAGTGGGGCACCCCCATCTACCAGTCCCATAACAGGAATCAAAGAAACGAAATAAGGGTGTGCCACCCGGCGAGTGCTGCTGTTTGGTCATCAGGTCCGAAGTGCTGAGCCGGATGCCGATCCAAATTCCCCCGCCAACTCATGGATTGTCGGAGTAAGCCCAACGTCGCTTCAGTTAGTCCTCAAAAAGTATCCCAGGGCTCAGTCTGCTCCCTTCCTTCCGTATAGACCATCCCACCAAGGAATGCTTCTTCATTGGCTTTGAACGTTAAGACCGCAGCTTGCCCCAGAATAGCTCGATTAGACAGCAATTGTGTCGTAAACGTACGAGCCTCGGCTGATTCGTATTGAAGCTCGTCCCGAGCCGAAATCGCAATGCCATGTTGGGCGCACCAACGGACTGCCTGCTCTCGTGTAAACCTCTACATCCGTTGTTTCCTCGGTTCACTACAATACGCACCACTACATAAGGTACGGGGGACGAAAGGGTACAACTGCCGAGCCTCTTCTCCGTGCCTCCGTGTCTCCGTGGTGAAAAGGTCCTCACGCCCAGCAACTATCTTCCCAACATTGCCAATCGATCTTTCCGCAACCTCGCGACTACACCTGCATTGCGATCGGCAACTTCGCTGATGCGATACTCCACTGACGAGCCCATCACTACTGCTGCTTCTGACGGCGTGAGCTTGTACTCATCCATCAGCCAGCGTGTGAGGCGGCCGGTCGCTTCGCGAAAGGCGTCGTCGAGCGAACCGGCGAGTGCCATGGCTTCGAAGTATTGATCCGTCTCGACGAAGGGCGTGCTTAGCTTCTTGTCTTTGAGGACCTCGACAGTGAACTCCACGTCCATTGACGTCTCCAGCGCATTTCCGTTCAGCTCGCCATCGCCCTGCAGGGCGTGCCCGTCCCCAACATAAAGGAGAGCGCCGGCGATGTTGATCGGTAGATAGACAATGGCGCCTTCGCCGATCTCGTTGTAATCCATGTTGCCGCCGAAGCCGCCGGAGTCGCCGGTGGGCACGGGCTGGCCTGTTGTGCCGGGCGCGGTCGCTACGCAGCCCAGCATCGGTTTCACCGGAATGGCGAAGCGGCTCATGTGCTCGCCCGGCTTTTCAGGCATTGCCAATCCGCGCTCGCGGTCGAGCTTCCAGCGTACTTCGCCCGGCTCATACTTCATCTCGCGCCCGAGACTCGCGTCGGCGGCACGGGGAACCAGAAAATCATCGCTCCCCGCCCAATCGCGATTCAGACGCACGCGATTCAGTTTTACTTTGAGGATATCGCCGGGCAGAGCGCCGTCGATAAAGAACGGTCCCGTTTCGGGATTGCCTCCGAGCACGCGAGCTGCGCCCTTTTCGTCTTTGCCCGCTGCATCGACGGTCGTCGTATGAACGCTGTCGCCAGATTTGATGTGCAGCACCGGCTCGATGAACGGCGAGAATGCGCGGTGGAACTTCGTGGGGACAAACTCATGACGCTGCGGCGGTGCTGGCGTGATTGCAGGCACCCGCCGCGCCGCCCATTTCGCCGGAATTCGCAGTTCCGGTTTGGGACCAAAGACCTGCGCTGTACCCGACATCCCATCGGCGGTAATCGTGCCCTCGTACTCGCCATTTGTCTCTTTCTCCTGGCGTGTGACGAAGTGGACGCCGTTGCCAGCGATGGTGCCCTCGATCTCCGAACGCCCGCGGCCACGCATCGAGCCCGTCAGCTTGCCGCCCTCGGACTTGAGCGTGAGCACCTGCTGCAGGGGCGTCCCAAATATGTCAAGCGTGACCAGCCACTCGCCCACAGGCGAAGGATTGGATTGCGCAGCGCCGAGCTGCGCAGCCAGCAAAACCAAAACGGCACAGGTGAAGCGCACGATGGGAAGAGTCGACTTTGACATGCGCGTTGTTGAGGAGCTCTTGCGGGGAATATGTATCGGATCAAGTATGGCACAGCCGGGTGCTCCACCCTTTGGTTCTGGTTTTGTTGATGAACCCACAACCTGGGGTGGCCGATCCTTTCCATTTCGGTTGTTGCTTCGGACTTCCACGATCTGGGTGCCCCATTCTCGCGCGGTGTTTGCGCGAGGGTGGGAGTAGGAAGACATCAATAACTCGCGCAATTGACTCGCTGTTGTTGGATAGCCGTCCCACAAAGGGCTACTATCGTTAGCATAGATGACGCGGACTGTTAGACAAGACAGGAAGCAGAACCGAAGTATCACACACCTCCACGTAATCCCACCCTCGCGAACACCGCGCGAGAGTAGGGCACCCTTTGTCTGGCAGTCCAATGCAAGAACCGAAACGGGAAAGCTGGGGCTCCCCGGCGTTTCGTGTGAACAGCAAGTTAAAGGAATTGAGGAGGTATCTCGTGAAACGAAGTGCGGTTCTTGTACTCTTCTGCTTGTTCTTTGTAGTCCCCGCAGTAGTCCCCGGCCAAGCCCAAACTGCTGACCACTTTTTTAACTCCAATGGCGTGAAGATCAGATATCTCATGGCGGGCAAGGGAGAGCCGGTCCTCCTCATCCATCCTTTTGCAGCTAGTGCCGAAATATGGGAGCCGGTCACGAAAGACCTCGCGCAAAACTATCAGGTCATTGCGATGGACTGTCGAGGCCACGGCAAGAGCGAAAAGCCACACGATCCGAAGCAGTATGGGATCGAAATGGTGAACGATGTGGTCCGTCTCATGGATCATCTCGGGATAAAGAAGGTTGCCCTTATTGGCTATTCGATGGGCGGCTCAATCGCAATGAAAATGTTGACGGTTCATCCGGACCGGATTCGAATGGCCATCATCGGCGGCAGCCTCGGGTTCACGAAGTACGAATCCGAACACGAGGAAGTGCCGCTCCTGGGGCCGAGTCTTTTGAAGGGCATGCCACTCTCCGAGGCCATGATCGCTAGCGCGCCTCCGGATTGGCCGAAACCCGGGGCCCAGCAACGCGAAATGATGAAGAGAATGGACGCGGGTCAAGATTCGATTGCACTCGGCGCTGAGACAGTCAGCCACGAGGGTTTGTGGGTAGCCGACGAACAACTCAGAGCTATTTCAGTACCGACTCTCGTGATTTATGGGGGTAACGACCGTCCGGCGTTTTACGAGGAAGCGAAGAGTCGGTTTCCAAACTTACAGTTCAAGAAGATTGAAGGCGCCGGTCACGGGCCGGCAATGCAAAGCCCGGAGTTTCTGAAGGACATTCGGGAATTTCTCGACCAGCATGCAGCTGTTTCGGATCTGCTTCCCTCGGATTCGCCGGCGGCGCATCAATTTCCCATTTTCAAATCGGCACAGATTTTAACGCAAGAATAGGGCTGGTCAGGCTGTCCCTCTTTCCCCCCTCTTTCCCTCTCCCTCTTTCCCCAACCGAAAGGTGGGGCACTCGGCAATAGCTTCGGCCATCCAAACTGATGTTTTACCGGGCTTGGCTTCCTAATTCTTGTACGCCAGTGCGATGAACAAGATCTTGGAAGCGAGGGACGGAACGCAGAGGATCGAAACTAGGCCGCAGGAGGACCCCTGGGTTAAAGCGTTCCTCGTACCCTCGCTGAACCCAGGTCATCGCCTGTTCTCGATCACCCAGAGCGGTATAGATCATGGCAATCTCTGCAGCATTCGAGTAGGTTTGAGTCGCGCGTTTTTTGAGATCGTTGAGTAGCTGTATTGCCTCATTGCGTCGTCCGGACGCGGCGTAGGCACGGGCAAGATTGGCCAGGCATGTCGGGCTGCCTCCTGAAAGTTGGATCGCTCTTTGAAATTCTGCGATCGCCTCGCTGGGCATCCGTTTTTCCAAGTAGGCCTGCCCCAATTGATTGTGAGCGAGCGCAAAGTTCGGATCCATTGCAATCGTCTTGCGACTCTGTTCTATCGACTCGTCGTAAGAATGGGTAATGAGAAGGAGTTCTGCCAAATCAGCATTAATGATGAGCGATAGAGGATCTAAGCTTTCCGCTTTTCGCATTTCGGCGTCGGCTTCGTTATACCGTCCGAACAGAGCGAGGTGCCAGGCATACCAATGGTGGGCAGTCGCGTAATTGGGATTAAGCTTCATGCCCCGCTGAAACTCTATCTCTCCGGATCTTAAGTCCCAATCGAACCCGTCCAAACAAAATGCAAGCGAGATATGAGCTTCGCCGAGTGTATTGTCCAACTCCAAAGCTTTGATCGCAGCGGCCTTCGCTTTGGGTAATGCATCCTTGGAAGTCATTACTGCATACTGCCAGTCACCCAACAACGCGTACGTGTCTGCTAGTCCGCTATAGGCCTGTGCGTAGTTGGGATCTTTTGCGATCGCCTGATCAAAATAGTCTTTCGCCATCTTCAAACCGGCGGCCGTGCGTTTGTTCCAGAAATAGCGTCCTTTGAGATAGGATTCGTAAGCCTCCGGATCAACCACCTTCACATTTCTTAGCACGGCCTGTTCGTGCGGTGTCAGGTTAATGCGGACCTCGTCCGCAATAGCTCGCGCTACTTGGCCCTGGAGTGCTAACGTATCGCGCAAATCACCTTCATAACTCTTGGCCCACAAATGCTTATCTGCAGGCGCCTGGATCAGCTGCGCGGTGATGCGGACCTGGTTTCCAGAACGCAGGACGGTTCCTTCCACCACGGCGTCCACTTTCAGTTCACGCGCGATCTCAGGTAAGGGCTTACGTGCGCCTTTATAGGTCATCACCGAGGTTCGGGAAATCACGCGCAATGCGCTGATTTGACCAAGATCGGTGATTAGTTCGTCCGTCATACCATCAGCAAAATAATCCTGCGAGGGATCGGCAGAGAGGCTCTCTAGTGGAAGTACCGCCAAAGAATGAATCGACGACGGTCGACTTCGCGAGCGAAGCGTCCATAGCACCGACGCTGCCAAAGCTGCGACCACAACCAGAGCGAAGGCTTTCCAAACAAGAGACCGGGGCGACCGCCGGCGTACGGTGGCTGTCGTAGCCAATCCTGCGGAGTTTAGCTTTTGCGCGGGATCAGAATCTGTCTCCTCTAGAACGGCTACGTCCACAATGAATCGATAGCCACGACGGGCCACCGTCTCTACGAAACGCGGATTGTCGGCTGAGTCTCCAAGCGCATCGCGAATCTTGTTGACGGCTTTGTTGAGTCCGTGGTCGAAATCCACGAACGTATCGGCTGGCCAGAGTTTGTTGCGCAGTTCGTCACGACTCACGACTTCTCGCGGTTTGAGCACCAGCATCTCCAGAACCTGGAATGGCTGCTGCTGCAACCTGATTCTTAGGCCGCGCTTGCGAAGTTCCCCTGCTCGAAAATCGACTTCGAAGACGCCAAACCGAAGATGTCCGGAACCTTGACTGGGTGGTTCCATGGCGGGCGAGTGTATCACCGTATCGGCGTCGAGGAAATGGAGCAGGGGACAACCCCCGCAAACCCTCGTGTTTTGTGGGCGTTAGCTGGGGATCCCAGTTTCCTGGGAATAGGACCGGCAGACCATTGCCGTAGATCTGCAATCCGAGCAGAGTTGCGCCATCGTCTGCTGCTGGAATGCGATTCCGGCATTAAACGAGCCACTTTGAGATTCAAGGATGACGGAAAGTGCGTCGCAAGCAGACGGGGAGAGTACGCATGATATCGACAAACGGTAGCGGAAGATTTGAAGCCACGATGCTTCCGCATCTCAACGCAGCATACACGTTGGCGCGATGGCTGACCGGCAATGTGCAAGACGCTGAAGATGCGGTTCAGGACGCCTACCTTCGGGCTTTCCGGTTCTTTAACGGCTTCCGGGAAGGCAATAGCCGCGCATGGCTGCTCCAGATTGTGCGCAATACGTGCTATACGCGGCTGCGCGAAAAGCTTCCACAGGGGTCGTTCACGACGCTCCATGATGATGAAACAGAGATAGAGGTGCGCGCTTTGGGAACACCCGAAGTGCTCGCAATCCGGACCGCCGATGTCCAGCTTGTCAGAACGGCCATTC
The DNA here is from genome assembly GCA_003225175.1 of Acidobacteriota bacterium. Lineage (NCBI taxonomy): Bacteria > Pseudomonadati > Acidobacteriota > Acidobacteriota bacterium. The sequence goes on along the minus strand of QIBA01000128.1, from coordinate 2,299 downwards.
AGGAGCTGCCGATCAAATATCGTGAGGTTCTCATTATGCGTGAGATCGAGGGTATGTCTTATTCCGAAATGGCCAAGGTTTTGGACATACCCATGGGTAGTGTCGCGTCGACGCTGCTTCGCGCACGCGAACGGCTGAAGAAACAGTTGATCAAGAGTACGAGACGGCGGCCCTCGCAAGAACTTGTATCTTGCCGATGAGTTCAGCTGCTCGGGCATTTTGGTATCGCGTCACCACAATTGCATCGAAACGCTAACAGCAAGGAAGCAGAATTATGACGTTAGAAATTGTTTGGCGTAATCCAATTCCGACACACAGAACAAGAAACTCGATACAGCGAGTTGCACAAGAGGAGCGACTCGCAGTGTACGTGGTCTTAAATGCGGAAGGGACAGGGCAGTTTGAAGTACTTTTTGGCGGTGCCGCGTGAAAAGGGAGAGAACTGAAATCTGGCATAGTAAGTTCTCTGAGCTGCTCGCACTCGTTACTGCGTTGTTTCTTCTCACGACCATCTCGGTTGCACAGGAAGGATTAGCAATTCGCAGCAACGTGAACCAGAAATCGCCGAGTGCTGAAGCAGGCAAAGTCTATCTTTCCGCGTGCGCTGCGGTTCAACGGGAATTCGGAAGCAGCCATGATCTCAGGCCCCGGGTCACGCTGGTTCTGGGCGTCGAAAAACACGGGGAAGGTGTGGACGTCGATAGCCGAGAGATCAGGCTCGTCAAATGGAACCGCTACATGTTTGCGCAAGGGGTAGTGATATTGGCATTTGAGGAACTCATGCCGAAAACACAAGTGCTCCTTGTCGCAAAGCGCGCCGTAGCCTGGTCGGACGCGACTGTTGACGTTGGGCAGATTGCAAAGTAACCGTCGCCGCAACGATAGCTCCAGAACTAAATATTCGACGAGCACAGCGAAAGGAGAACTCTGCATTGAAAGCCCAGAGAAACAACGCGACAGCTGACTCTGCTGAAATGGAACTTGTCCGCGCCGCTAAGCGTGGAGACCTCGATGCATTTGATCAGTTGGTACAGCGAAACAGCGGCCCCATCCTACGGATCGCGCTCCACATCTCGCGCCGCCGCGAGGATGCTGAAGAGATCGCGCAGGAGACATTTCTCAAAGCGTTTAAGCACCTGAGTAGCTTTCAGGTGAGAGCGCGGTTTTCGACCTGGCTCACTCGAATCGCTGTAAACATGGCATTTGTGAAGGTGCGCGGATTCCGCCCCGAGCGGACAGTGTCGATTAGTGATGATGCGCGAGATGACGAACTCGGTTCACACCCGGTCGATTGGAGGCCGAACCCCGAGCAGCTCTATAGCCGGCTGGAATTACGAAATATTTTGAGAAAAGTTTTGGAATCGCTGCCGCTCGGCTACAGCACCGTATTTTGGTTGCGCATCGAAGGATTCTCAATCACAGAAACGGCAGAGATATTGGGAATCAGCGAACCTGCGGTCAAGACGCGGCTCTTGCGAGCACGCCTGCAACTGCGGGACGGCTTGAGCCGCTACTTTGGACAAGAGAAGACGCGACCCGACATGACCCTTGGTGCGGATATGTCATCCCTTAATGGGGAAGAAACGGGGACAGCCTGAGAGCCTGTCGGAGTAAACGATTCCCGAACCAGGAATCAACAACCTAAGGCCGAGAACAGTTTGCAAGTTGTTGATTCGTTGTTTCAGAGAATCTATCTCCGACAGGCTCCTGATCCGCCCCAGGTTCAAATCGGCAAAGATTCTAGCGGAAAAATAGGGCTGGTCAGGCTGTCCCTCTTTCCGTCCGCATCTACAGTCCCAAAACAGGAATCAGAAACGAAATAAGAAGAAGGGCGTGCCACCCGTCCATGTTACGATTTGAGGAATTCTCACAACGGGAACGTTGACCACTAGCATTTCTGGTGTATTCTTTCCCGGCTGACACGGTTTGCTTTAGCTTACTAGCATTCGCCTGAATGCTTGCGCATCATAAGAAGGGCTTTGTAAGCGCAGCAAGAGGAGGAATCGTGACAAATCAACCTCTGTTAAGAGTGAGTGCTTTCTCCACTTGCTTAATTGTAGCCCTATGCTCGGTAGCTGTGTTCTCTCAGGAATCTCCTCCCAAAACGTTGCGAGACCAAGTCCACGAGAAGGGATCGGCAACCGCAGGTACCTTCTCAGACAGAGTAGTATTCGGACCTTACAAGTTTGGCAACGTAGTTAAGGAGAGCAGAGTAATAGTCGAAGGCCAGGTTGTCGCGCGAGAAGCACACCTAAGTGGTGATGAGCAGTCGGTATACACAGACATTGGGTTCACTGTT
>QIBA01000127.1 GCA_003225175.1 Acidobacteriota bacterium | reverse complement strand
TTAAAAATGTTTTTCAGATCATGGTTATGATTCAAGTTCAAACCGCGGATGAAGACCGGCTTCTTGGCGCGGTGCAGCTCGCCTTCGACCAAGCGATAGTCGGCACTGCTGCGTGTTTCCAGCGCCAGTCCGCAATAAGCCCAGAACTGGCGCTTGCCGCGGAAGCGAAACGGAGTTTGCACGCGAGCGATCAGCAAGGCAGCGCG
>QIBA01000126.1 GCA_003225175.1 Acidobacteriota bacterium | reverse complement strand
GTCTTCCTGTTCGTTCTTTCCATAACCGGAATCATCCTCTGGTGGCCCAGAAAGCTCTTTCGCCTGCGCTGGAACTTCTCAGCAGATGGCGGATCAGCAAAACGCTTCAACTTCGAACTGCATAACTTCGTTGGAATCCTCTCGTCAGTAATCCTGTTTATCTTCGCCTGGACCGCCATCTGCATTCACTGGGAGAGGCAAGTGGAAAAGCTGGCCCAAAAAATGTCCGGCACAGCTGCAGCCCGCCCAGAATTGCCGCAGGTTCCGGCAGCGGGAAGCGTCCCACTCTCGCCAGACCGGCTCATACAGATCGCCCACAATGCACTTCCCGAAGCCAAAATCACAGGAATGCAACTGCCCCAGAGTCCAAAGCAAGCCGTAACCATTGGACTAAAGTTCCCTGAAGACCATACTCCAGCCGGCCGCACCCGCATCCGAATCGACGCTTACACCGGCAAAGTCCTCCAGGTGCAAAGCTCGCGAGACATGTCCATGCCAGTACAGTACGCCCGCATGTGGAACCGCGAACTCCATACCGGCGATATCTTCAACCTGCCCACGCGAATTCTGGCCGCATTCTTCAGCCTGATGCTGCCGGTTCTAGCGATCACCGGACCGCTGATCTGGTGGAACCGGCGCAGAGTGACCAAAGTGGCGCAGAGCTCGGCAGATTCCGAGTTGAATCTTTCCCGCAGCCTTGGCGCTGAGTGACTCCCCGAGCCGGAAGCGGCATGGATACCAACGGTCTTGGTCGAGATATTTCGGAAATGAAGGCTTTGTTACCAAATTGGGAGAACAGTTCGGACGCAAGTGGGTACGCGGTCGTCCCAGCAAGCAATCGGAACCTGCCCCGGCGGCTGAGGACGAGGCCAATCAATTCACGCTGTTTTAAGAACGGTCACTCGGAGAAAATAAATCACGCAGTTCAGGAGCCTGTCGGAGATAGATTTTCTGAAACGAAGAATCAACAACTTGCAAGGAGTGCTGTGTCTGTAAGTTGTTGATTCCTAGTTCGGGAATCGTTCACTCCGACAGGCTCTCAGGCTGCCCCCATTTGTCGGTCCCTTTTGTCGTAGCCGTACGTTACGCCAAAGCCAACGAGGACTGGACCATTCAGACGTATCAGTGCCTTCGCCATTTGACCACCACTGACTTTCGAGCGCGCAGCCGAGACATTCACCTCTCTCCCGTAAGCCAGACCAAATCAGGTCTACTGCTTTTGCCAGATGCCTACATCGCGAACTTTATGAATAATTCCCGGTGATGGAAACGACCCTTCGCTCGATAGATATCCAAGACTTTGCCAAATGGTGAAGTAATTGGATGCTACCGATTGAAGCCCGAGAGGCTGAGTCTTTGTTCCAGCTTGCACCAGCCTGCAAAACAACGAGCTGCAACGGTCCGCCGGTGGCTGTGCTCCAACTGAAACTCGACTACTGGCATTACACGCACGCGCCGGAGAAACAATCATGAGCGGCCCTGATCAAATCCGGTACTCGTTCAAAGGAATCGATCATGATCACGCAAGCGTTAAACCAGAAAGAGATCTCCTACGTGAGGATTACCGTCACTGGAAGGCTGCCGAGGAGATAGCATTTGGCGCTCTCTTCCTCGTTATAGTGCTATTTGCGATTGCAGGATATTTGACTGATTAGAACTGCTAGATCGAGCAGCAATCTTGGATCTTTTATCCCCCTGATGTTTTTTTCATAGCGAAGCCTCAGCCAATTTGAAGAGTACCCACTCGCAAAAGCTTCTGACAGAAATAACAGGTGTCTTCTTGGCGGATATCCTCCAAAGTGCGTTTTGCCTCCCGGGGCCATGTAAACACACCGAGTGACAAGCCCAGCGAAGAGTCCTTGGTTGGTTGAAGACACTCTACAGAAGCAACCCCCTGACCCTTTCGAAGCTCGTCACGCAAATTTCGGAAATCATTTTTCTAGTAAGGAGAACAGATGGCAACGCAAGCCGTACCCAAATTAGAACCAATAAAACCAGGAGTGGTGCCCACCAAAGATTGGACGAAACCCCAAGCGATCGCGATTCCCAAAGAGGGATATTTTGAATCAAAGCAGGGAAGGTATGGCCCTGTGTTTCCGCGAACGCCAGCCTGTCATGGGTTCACGATTATCGCGAAAGCGAAACCAGGAAGAGAGGAAGCTATCCGGGCCTACGGAAAGACACTCGAACAAGCCATTCGGGAAATGCCGGACGCTCTTTCGGTGCTTAAACTTCACTACTTGCGCTGGGTTCTGTTCGACGTGGGGAAAGACAAATATTTCATGTATCAGGGCATTTTCGACACGGACTTCGACAAGTACACCGAAGATGCCGTCGCTCTGTTTACAAGGTATGGGCTGAACACAGTTTTTGAAAACCTTGAGGGATTTCCTGAAGATTGGAGGACGAACGTTCCTGCCTTCGCCAACTTCCTTCACGAACACCAGTGCCCCAGCTTTTTGGAATATGGCGAGTATCCATTCGTTACCGCAGAGGAGATCAAAAAAGCATTGGCCCTGAAAGAAGCCTTTTCCAAGATGCTTGATTTGATGCAGTAGTGCCGATGTTGCCACATGTTTAGGTTCGGTCGTTTACCAGAGAATGTGTGCGCATTGCGGAATTGTAAGCCATATCGAGAACGAGGACATTGATGCTCGACTTCGAAGACATCCAGCACTTTTTGGTAGCACGACCACCTGCCCTCGCAGCGCGCTATGAGTTTTTAACTTTCGCGAATCCATCCTGCGGTCGCAAATGGCTGAGCGGCATCATCGACAAAGTGGGCACCGCAAAGGCTGTTGCCTCGACCAGCCAGTTGGACTCTCGATGGATAACCGTAGCTTTCACCTGGAACGGGTTGAAAGCGCTCGGTGTAGACGAAGGTTCACTGGCTACGTTCCCTCAGGAATTTCGCCAGGGCATGGCTGCTCGTGTAGAGGTACTCGGAAGCACCGGCGCAAATCATCCGATTCATTGGCTCGGAGGCCTGGCGAGCCCCGACCTCCACGCGATTGCCATACTATTTGCCCGCGACGTTCCGGAGCGGGAACGGTGCCGACAGCAGCACAAAGACTATTTGTCAGAATGCGAAGGTGTAGAGATTCTTTCATCTTTAGATCTCGAAGCGATCCCGCCATTCGACTGTGTGCGGGAACACTTCGGCTACCGCGATCGGCTTTCGCAACCGGTGATCGAGGGAATGGGCGTCGAACCGACTCGGGGATCGGGGCCGCCGATCAAGGCAGGTGAATTCTTTCTCGGCTATCACGACGAGGAAGGCGCGCCTCCGCCGCTGCCGCAACCTGCAGTCCTTACCCGTAATGGCAGCTATTTGGCTTATCTCCGGCTGGAGGAACACGTCGGTGCATTTCGCGAGTTTCTCCGCAAACACGGCGAAACCCAGGAAGAGCAGGAACTGATCGCGGCGAAGCTTATGGGCAGATGGCGAAGCGGCGCACCATTGGTTCTTGCACCCAATCATGACGATCCAAGCCTTGGTGCAGATCCGCAGCGAACGAATGATTTTAATTATCGCGAAATGGACCCTCACGGTTTCGCGTGCCCGCTCGGAGCGCACATTCGGCGCATGAATCCACGCGACACCGCCATTAATATGCAGCGCAGGAAAATGATCCGACGAGGAGGCACGTATGGACCTCCGCTTCCTGAGACTGCCTCCGATGACGGTGTTGAGCGGGGGATCGCTGCCTTTGTCGGTTGTGCAAGCCTGGTTCGTCAGTTCGAGTTCGCCATGAACGTCTGGGTAAATGATCCGAATTTCCACGAACTAGGGAATGAGCGAGATCCCATAATGGGAACACAGGACGGCAGCTTCGACATGACGATTCCCAAGCGACCCATTCGCAGGAAGATCACACACCTGCCGGCTTTTACGACGGTCCGAGGAGGCGCCTACTTTTTCCTCCCTGGAATCAAAGGACTTCGCTATCTGATGACGCTTGGGAATGGTTGCAGCTCCATAGCACACGAGGAGGTGCTGACATGAGCCAATCACGATCTGCTCGCACTTATAACCAACAGCATATTCCACGGAAATACACTCCCGGCGGACGACGCTTCAGCATTTACTGGACATGGAGCTACCCCCAGGAAGCCAATCAAAACGTCATCGAACTAGATAATCGCTTCTCGACAATAACTGAAGTTCGCCGGGTGCTATGGCCGAAGTATGAGACTCCGGAGTATTCCGAACAAATGTTTCTGCAAGGGATTGCGGGAACGCTGGAACTTTTCCATCTGTCCACATTAAAGTTCCAGACCCTTGTGGGCGAAACCACAGGCCATCCCGTTGCGGTATACCAGCGGATCGATCAGGCAGGACAGAAGTCACCGCTCGATGAGCGGGTGCTAGGGGACACTGACACTCTCATGGTCTTTGGTCTGGATCACATGGTCACTGAACAGGAAGCTGCCCCAGAAGAAATCGACGCGGTTCGGCAATTTCTAACGCGCGAAGGAACCTGTCTGATCTTGGGTCCGCATCATGATGTTGGTGTTTCATTGGATCTGAACCAGCGCGCGTTGGAGTATGCTCACCACGGAGATCCGCTCGTACCACGTCAGCAGCGGTTTGGTAAGTACACACGCTCCCTCATGAAGGGACTAGGTGTTCCGGTGGAGAACCAGTACGGCCTCCGTCCCGCGGTGGTCAAAGGATCGAACCAAATTGCACCTTTGAACAAAATAGAGGACCTCGACACAGCCGGCTGGCTCAGAGGAGTTACGACCTTTAACTTTCACCCGCATTTACCACACTACCAGGTTACGACTGAGGACACGAAGTCCATTCATGTTCTTGCCAAACAGCCAATTGATCTTTCCAGGCCGCATCCTTTTACCGAAGCGGGAAACCGAGAATTCAATACCTTCATTTGGATGCCATCCACCGATGCTCGTGCCGGGGACATATTGTTAGCTGACTCCACCATATTTACTACCCTGTTTGGCGGCATCGAGTCACTGGAGACATTTTGGAAGAATCTCGCGCTCGCTCCGCTCGCGGGCAAAAAAGTCGTGCACAGGACTGCTCGCGCCGGATGAGAAGTTGCAACTGAGGCAATCGGATTCGACTCTGTCAGATCGGAATTCTTAATGGAACTTCTCAGTAAAGCAGTGCCGGTAACCATGCTCATTTTTGTCGTCTCGAGCATGTTGGCTGTGGGCCTCAGCTTAGGGGTGACGCAAATCCTGGATCCTCTTCGTAACCTCAAGCTCGTCTCCCTTGCGCTGATAGCGAATTTCATTTTGATTCCCATTGCGGCATTCGGCACAGCACGATTGCTGCGTCTCGACGAACCCTTAGGTGTTGCACTGATCTTGCTCGGCACGGCAGCCGGCGCGCCGTTTCTGCCTTTATTAGCGCGGCTCAGCAAAGGCAACATTGCATTCTCGGTCGCCCTGATGGTTCTGCTCATGATCGTATCCGTCGGGTATTTGCCGCTGGTATTGCCCTTTCTCGTGAAAGGTGTCTCAGTCGATCCGTTGAAGATCGCAAAGTCGCTTGTTCTCCTGATGATGCTTCCCTTGGCTATGGGGCTGGTAGTGAAGGCTCGTTTCAGTAACATGGCCGCAAAGATTCAGCCTCCGTTAAATCGAATAGCAAGTTTGACGCTCATGCTGCTGATTGGGCTGTTGTTGGTCACGAACATACAAAACGTCATCAGCCTGTTTGGTACTCGCGGCATTTTGGCGAGCATTGTCTTCCTCGCTGTCTCCACCGCTGTCGGATGGCTGATGGGTGGCGTCGAGGCAACTACAAAAACAGTGATGGCACTCGGCACTGCACAGCGTAACATCGCCGCTGCCCTCGTAGTTGGCGGTCAAAATTTTACCGATCCCAGAGTGGTTGTCATGGTAGTTGTGGTTGCGATCGTCGGATTGCTTTTGCTTATGCCGCTTGCCCGGTTTTTCGGCGCCAAGGCTGAAACAGCCGCGAGTTCCGCGCCCGAAGTCGTGCAGGCCGAGCAAAAAGTCGCGCGCGGAGCTGGACGCTAGCTGTGAACCAATGTCTTTCAGGTAAGTGGGCGTTAGTCTTAGGACTTCTCGTTTCAGTGTTCGTTGAACTAGATCAGGCACAAGTCAGAGGTGTTTACCCACTCGGCATGAATGCGACCAATTCTGGTGTCACACCTGAATCCGGCTTGACATATTCCAATCAGTTTCTTTTTTACGCGCGTGACGAGCTCAAGGGCACGCGCGGGGAAGTTCTCGTCACCGGTCAGAATTCGGTACTGATGGATTTAAACAGTCTCGTTTGGGTGAGCAGTCAGGAATTGCCGATTTTGGGAAAGCCCAAGTTATCGGCTTCAGCCACTCTGCCTCTCGCGAACAACTCGCTTACTTCCGACGCAGAGGGGGCGATCAACGGTGGCGGAGGATTTGCAGACTCTTATTATCAACCGCTTATCTTTGGCTGGCGCACGCAAAGAGCAGGTATTCGAGCCATCTATGGCTTTCTCGCGCCAACGGGTAGCTTTATAGCCGGCGGAACGAAAAATGTCGGTTCAGGTTATTGGACGCAGACCCTGTCTTCGGGCCAAACGTTCTACTTAACGAAGAGCAAGCTGACAAGTGTCTCTGCGTTTGAGATGTATGAGTTTCACACAACTCAGCAAGATACCAAAGTCCATCCCGGACAAAACTTCAACCTCGACTATTCACTCACGCAAAGCGTTGCGGTCAACAAGGAGCTCCGCCTGCAAATTGGCGTTGTCGGCTACGAACAATGGCAGACGACGGATAAAAGTGGACCGAACATCTCGTCCGCTCAAGCCACGGCACACTACGTTGTTAATGCGTTCGGCCTTTCATCCAACGTGAGCTCGCCTGACCGGGGCGTAACCGTAGGCTTCAAATACTTTAAGGAGTTCTCGAATAGCTCGACGTTTCAGGGATATTCAACACAGATTTCGGGCGCAATCCACTTCTAGACTTTCTATAGCTCCACCGGCAGCGACAAACATTCCTCCGACAGCATCGGCATGACTTCGTGAAATCTGCCGACATTCAAAAACCGGGAAAAAGAGTGGAAAAAGGGGACATCCATGATAAGTAAGAGTCAAGGAGAGACGGAGTTCTCCGTTCCCTTGGGAAAGTGGATTCCCGAAGCGGTGCGGTAATTGGCTGGATTAACGAACTGCCGCCGATCCTTCGCCGGGTGCTATAAAAGGCGATGTCAAGGACAAACACTTCTCCCGATCAGATCGGAGAGGAGTTGTTCGGCATCGCCTTTTATAGAACCCGGCGCCCATTAGCAACATGTATCCCGTATCTCGCCCACAGCGAAAAGACGTCCAGTTGAAGCCGAGGGTTCGTAACAACACCAGAACATCAGCGGACCAGAAGGAAGGCGTGATCCTTTCCCGCGGAATCGCGATAGCGACCTACGATGTCTCCCCTTGGGTTGATACCTGTTGCGACCGTTGTCGCCGCACCTGGGTAATCAATGGTCGTATAACCATCCGCATTCAGAAGAAAGCCGTGGGTGACACCGGTCGTGTCCCTATATTGCCCAACGATCTCGCCATTGGGGTTAATGCCTACGCCGATGGTAAAGCCGCCCGTCGATACTGCGCCCGGAACATCGATGGTGGTGAACACGTCCTCGGACAGCAGAAACATGTGAAAGACGCCATCGGAAGTCCGGTAATTTCCGAGGATATTTCCTTGAGGAGTGATGCAGTTGACCTGTGTTTCTGCCGCCCCTGGAACATCGATGGTCATGAAGTCACCATGCCGCAGCAGGAAGCCATGAAAGTGATTGCCTGGGTCCTGATAAGCGCCAACGATGTCGCCAGTCGCTCCGATCCCGAATGGCATCGTGGTTTTCGCTCCCGGGAAATCTATTTCGTGAAACGCTCCGCGTTGCAGGAGGAACCCACGATTCATTGTCAATGTGTAAGCGTACCAGCCCACGGCGTCTCCAGCCGGGTTGATTGACAGAGCGGCCGTCACCGCGGATCCCGGGAAGTCAATCGTGTTAATGCCATCCGGCGTGACCAGGATGCCGTGGAACATAGTCCCGATTACGTAGATTCCGACCATCGTGCCTTCAGGGTTAATGCTGAAGAGCCGGGTGTGCGTTGCTCCCGGATAATCAATCGTCGTGAACGTTTGCGGCAATGCGCGGCTTGACGTTACTGCTATGAGGGCGAGGACCGCTATAGCAAGTACCACTATCCGATTCGCTTTCATTTCGAACCTCTCTTTCATTGGTTTGTATCGAGTGTCTTGCAAGTTACCGGAAGCCAACCGAGGGCGCAGAAGGCCGCGGCTGAAAGGCGATAAAGTTCGAATCGGTTTCGCGAGCAGCGAAGTAACCAAGCAGCCTGCCTTCTGAAGATCGTGTGGGCGGACATTTTCAGCTCCTTCATCACGTGCGAGGCTGCGGCACTCGCCCAAAAAACTCAATACAGCGCGCGTACTTTGTGTGTTCAGCCCACATTCATTGCTAAGTACGAGAGCCTGTGGGACTTAGTCTGCTCTATCGCCTACCTTCCTTTCCCGGAAAGGGCCTATACAGATCTGGTGTAGGATGCTAGTCGCCCAAATTCCACTCTCAAGCTGAGGGTCGTTCCATGCAGCAGACTGCCCGATGCGCGCGCATATTCCGCTTTGGGCCCTTTGAATTCGATCCGGACAACCGAGAACTGCGTAAGCACGGTCTGAAGGTGCGTCTGGTAGGGCAGCCAACGGAAGTGCTAACGCTGTTATTGGAGCGGCGCGGTGAACTGGTCCGCCGGGAAGAATTCCGTCAACTGCTGTGGGCTTCAGACACATTTGTGGAATTCGAGCACGGCGTGAACGCAGCCGTGATGCGTTTGCGGGAAGTCTTGGGAGATTCGGCTGACCAGCCCCGATACGTCGAAACCCTTCCGCGGCAGGGATACAGATTTGTCGCTGCGGTGGAGACGCGAGAATCCAATGCTTCCCGCATCGCCACGCCTCCCGCGCGTGAGAATCCCCCGCAACCAGAGAAAATCTTCGGAGCAAGGGCCAAGCGTCGAACGATTGGCTGGATAGCAGGGATCGGTCTTGTGCTAGTCGCGCTGTCCGTTTTCTTGATCGATTGGAAATTGTTTAGGTTACCGATCCGGAGCGGATCAACGAATGCGCCCAGCATCCGTTCCATTGCTGTCCTGCCGTTGCTCAACATGTCTGGAGATCCGAATCAGGAGTACTTCGCCGACGGGATGACGGATGAGTTGGTCGCGAGGCTATCAAGAATTCGAAGCCTCAAGGTCATCTCGCGGACTTCTGTAATGCAGTACAAGGAAACTAGGAAAACCATCCCGCAGATTGCGCGCGAGCTCAATGTCGATGCTGTAATCGAGGGGAGTGTCGTGCGCGCCGGGCGGCGCATTCGCGTAACGGCGCAATTGATTCAGGCCGCAACCGATCTCCATCTTTGGGCTCAGACTTATGAGCGCGACGTGACTGATGTACTGGCGATTCAGAGCGATATAACAGAAGACATCGCTCACGAAATAAGGGCCACGCTGCCGGCGCCAGATGCCGAAGTCGTTCGGAGTCGGCCTGTCAGCCCAAAGGCACATGAGCTGTATCTTCAAGGTCGCTATCACATTTTGAAGGGCGAGTTTCGAAAGGCGCTGGAGAGCTTTTCGCAAGCGGTAAGAGAGGACAGTGACTACGCAGCTGCGTATGCGGGCGTGGCGGACAGCCAGAACATGCTTGGCCTGTACGAATTCATGGCAGGCAAAGACGCGTTTCCACTTGGACAAGCTGCCGCCCTGAAAGCCTTGGAGCTTGACGACACGCTTGCCGAAGGGCACACCTCTCTGGCCTGGACAAAACTAGTTCATGACTATGACTGGTCGGGAGCGGAGCGGGAATTCCGACGAGCCTTGGAACTGAACCCCAATTATGAAACTGCGCACCTTTGGTATGGACTCGAGCTTGTGTGGGAGGGCAGGTTCGATTCGGGAGTGGCCGAAGTGCAAAAGGCAAAGGAACTCGCCCCATTTGCGGTCCGCACCAGCACTACCGCGGCCTTGGTCTTTTGCCTCACCCATCAGTATGACACTGCGATAATCCGGCTAAAGGAAGCCGTGGAACTGCATCCTGCAGAACCCGGAGGACACGTCTGGCTTGGACTTACGTATCTCAAAAAGGGAATGAATGAACAAGCCATTGCTGAGATTCAGCGAGGTGTGGAATTACTGGAGTCAGCCAAACAGCGACCGGTGAATGTCCCATTGGCCAGGCTTGGATACGCCTACGGTGTGAGTGGAAAGAGGCACGAGGCAGTGATGGTTCTGGAGAGACTGCGGACGATCTCGGCAACTTCATATGTCTCAGCCTTTAGCTTCGCGGTCGTGCATGTGGGACTCGGCCACAACGACGATGCATTCACGTGGTTGCAAAAGGCTTACGACGAGCGCGCCCCCGAACTTGTGTTTCTCAAGGTAGACCCCCGTTTCGACTCCCTCAGGTCAGATACGCGCTATCAGGATCTACTCAGGCGCATGAACTTCCCGTAGGCGCGGTACCCAGCGTTCGTATCCCGAAGCGAAATCAACCCCCGATCTCGACGCAGGGTGGGCCGGGTTCTATATAAGGCGATGTCAAGAGCAAACACATCTCCCGAACAGATCGGAGAGGAGTTGTTCGGCATCGAGCCCTCGGTGGGATCTGCAGACTGACCTGGGCTGAGACTGCGAACATTCCGGTGTTGGTTCTGTCAGAGCTGAGACTACACAAGCTGCTTGGGTTGGATTCCCAACCATGGTTCTATCTGAGACTCAAAGGCCTACAGGTTTATTGGGTTGTCCGAGGAGGCATACGGCGGCTAAGCCGAAAAGAAAAGAAGAATTCCTATAACGGCACGGATAAATCCGTGCCCTTCCCTGAACCGGGGCGCGAGGCCTCGTGCCCTTCCCTAACTCCCGCCTGGTGACCGATCCTTTCACCTTCTATTCCTGTTTCAAACTCAACAACAGGGCACCCGAGGTGGACGTAATGGGGCGCACGAAGCGAAAGGGAAGGGCGAGCCACTCGGCTAATAGAGTCCACCCGGCTTGCGTTTTGTCCGGAGCAGTCATCCTTCAACACCGAACCTGCCTCAGCACCGAACTTGGTTCGGTGCTACCACGAGTCGGGATTGCGAGTCAACGAAAAATCTCATTTCGGAACTCAGACGGCTCTGGGAGAGTGCTCGTCGCAATCATCTGATGTTGGCGCGAGCAACGGATGCGGATTTCAGAATTCACTGCTTATTCACTGTTATTCACTGATCTTTGTGGCGTATGAAAAACGTGACTTTCCGTAATCCCTGACCTGGCAGGCAGTTGCGCGGAATCGTCCGTTGCTCGCCTACCTTCTTAGAAAAAATTCGCTGTTAAATTCGCTGATAAATTCGCTGTTCCGCGGACACCAGTGAATTAGGCGAGGTTCATGCCGAATCCGTTGCTCTACCTGGGAATTGCTCGCTGCGATCTAACGGTATGGCTGGCTTGGCTAAGCTTCGCGCAAAGAAGTAGTGGCCAGGGGCGCAACCGAACCGGGCGGATGGCGCAGCCTTTCCATTTGGTTCTTGCGTCAGACTCGCAGGCAAAGAGTGCTCCATCCGCACGCGATGTTCGCGAGGGATGGGATTCGAGCATGTGCGGAACTCAGTTTGTGATTTCGTCTCAGCGAGAAGCGACGCAATAACCAAGCGCCGAATTAGATTCGCGAGACAAGACTGATACAGCCCTGAAACTTAATTTTGGAACCTTTGCCGCGAAAATCGCGTATTCTCTCCGGCGTGCAAAGTCGTAGCACGTTATTCCACTGGAAAAATACACATGTACTGCAATTTTTGCGGCAATGCGCTTGCTCCAAACCAGACAGTCTGCGGCAAGTGTGGCAATGTTGTTTTGGGCAGACCCACGATTAGCCGGGTGGAACAGCACCTCAGACTGCTGGGGATTCTCTGGATGGCTTACGCGGTCATCCACGCGGTGGCGGGCTGCATTCTGCTGATCGTTGCTCATACCATCTTCGGCCCGGCGAGCAACGTTGATCGTCCGGCGTTTCTCCATCCGCTGCTCACCGGAATTGGTTTTTTCATTCTGATAAAGGCGAGCGTGAGTTTAATCACTGGTTTCGGGTTGCTGGAGCGGCAGAGCTGGGGGCGTCCTCTGGCCCTGGTGATGGCGTTTTTCGCGTTGTTGAATGTCCCTTTTGGGACGGCTCTGGGCGTTTACACTCTGTGGGTGCTGATGTCGCCGCAAGCAGATGTGGAATATGACCGCCTGGCTTCGGCGTAGGATTCCTTCCAGTGCGACTATCCGGAACGCGGCGTATACTCGCCGCAGTTCTTCATGACTTCCTACATCCGCAAGGTCGCCCTTGCTCTTCTGTTTCTGATCTCCGTACAGAAGCTTGGTGTCGCGCAGCGGGAGGCACAGCTCGCTGCGGATCAGCCATCCCAGATCCATTCTCTGAAAGTGACGATTCTCTCAACGATGCTGGCGGACCAGGGTATTGGAGAATGGGGCTTCTCCGCGCTGGTCGAAGCTGACGGACATCGCATTCTGGTTGACACGGGAGCGCGGCCGAACACCGTACTGGAAAATGCGCGTGAACTGCATGTAAAGCTCAGCGACGTGGAGGAGGTCGTCCTCACTCACTTCCATGCCGACCACGTGGGAGGTCTGTTGACATTGCGGCGTGCGCTGCAGAAGGAGAATCCCGCGGCGATCTCGCGGGTTCACGTTGCCCAGGGTATTTTCTATAGCCGACCACAGAAAGATGCTAGCGAAAGTAATCCGATGATCGCGATTCGGCGCGAGTTCGAGGCTGCCGGAGGGCACTTCATTCAGCACGATCATGCAGCCGAGATCTTTCCGGGAGTATGGCTCACGGGACCGGTGCCGCGCCAATTCCCGGAACGGAATTGGAGCGTATCAGCGGGATCTTTGGGAGTGGAGACGCCGCAAGGCTTGCGCGAGGACAACGTTCCCGATGATCAGTCGCTGGTGGTGAATACCAACAAAGGCCTGGTCGTGATTACCGGATGCGGCCACGCCGGAATTATTAATATCCTCACCGACGCCGAGGACCAATACCGGAAGGCCCCGGTGCATGCAGTCTTTGGAGGACTGCATCTTTTCGCCGCAACCGACGAGCAGGTCAATTGGACCGCCGACAAGATGAAGAACCTTGGCGTTGCTTACCTCGTCGGAGCGCACTGTACGGGCATTGAGAGCGTCTATCGTTTGCGCGAGCGTCTGGGACTCACACGAGCGACGGCGGTAGTTGGCGCAGTGGGCGCGAGCTTCGTTTTAGGAGAAGGCATCCACCCCGGCGCCATCGCGCAATGATTCTGGCTCGAGATAGCAAAGTCTGCGGGAACAGAAGTTGGCTGCAGATCCTTACTGTATTTCTCATGATGGCTGCTGCCGTTGCCCAGCAACAATCTCCGATTGAGTATCGGCTGAAGTATTCAGGAACTGCGGACCATCGCGTTCAAATCCACCTTTCTTTGCCAGAGGCCGTTGCCGGAACCAGCAGCTTCGTGATGCCGCGGAACTACCCGGGCGGCTACAGCCTTGTTCCTTACGACTCCTTTGTCGAGAACCTGCGCGCCATTTCCGCAAGCGGAAAGATGCTCGGAGTGGATAAAGAGCCAGATGGTCCACGCTGGCGCATCAAGTCCAGCGAAGATCCGCTGCGCCGAATTGAGTATGAAATTGATAT
>QIBA01000125.1 GCA_003225175.1 Acidobacteriota bacterium | reverse complement strand
GATCCTGCCACTATGGATATGCAATTAGAAGACTACAGGACGATCCTCTATCGACAGGAGGACGTGGGTGGCCGAGATTCCCGCAATCCCGGGTTGCTACGCTTTGATGCTAACCCGGGAAGAAGCCTTGCACGAATTGAGCGCGGTATTCAAAATGATTGCTGAATACTCCCAGAAAGGTATTCCTCTTCCAGCCGATTCAACTGAAATCGTGAATGCCTAGTGCCACAGCTCGAGACTTTCAAAGAGTGGCGCGGAAACTGGGGTTTTCAAAGACCTGGCAGACGGGAAGCCACGAGCGCTGGAACCATCCAGACCGGCGCAGTGTCACGATACCTCTGCATGGCGGGCGAGAAATCGGGCCTCCCCTATTCTTCAAGATCCTGCGTACAGCTTGGCGTCAGCGTGGAAGAATTTCAAAGTCTGCGTTGATTCGGCATTGCTCTAGCTATTGTCGCGCCACCGCGTTCTGTAAATCAGAAATTCCGTTCGGCTGATTACGCAAGTGGCTTACCGAAAGCAGCCAGTTGAGCTTCAGCGAAGTACAGAGGTGGAGCGCGGAAGCCCAAACCATTGGAAGTGGCGAAGATTTTTTTCCTGGTTGGACGCGAATTATGAGTAGCGTTCACTTATTTCTTTACTCTCAGACAAAACTGATGGATTATGCGAGGTAGTCGAAAAAGATTTCTCTTCATCAGGAGCGATACGAAGTGAAGGACATCTACGAACTGCTTAGCCAGAAGGAAATCGAGTTCGAACGCGTGCAGAAAGAAGTGGAAGCTCTGCGCATTGCCGCCAAGCTGCTCGACGACAGCGCGGAGGTTCGCACCACTGCTGCACCTGCCGCCCCGGCATCCCGCGACACGCAAGGTTACGCCACTACGCCGGCGCCTCGCGCGACCACACCTGCAGCAACGCCGACTGCGTGGGCCTCGGCGAAACAGTTTCCATAAACCCGTCGTGAGGAGCTGATTGAGTCCGCACCCTGACTCCCCCATTGTCCCTGAACCGCCAGGCTTCGTGGAACAGCGTCTGTTTCTTCGCAAGAAAGTGGAAGCGCCGCTGCCGATTGAACTCCTGCCGGGAAAAGAAGTCTGGCTTTACGATCTCAGCGAAGGCGGTCTCTCTGTCTCCGGCAGTTCGCGCATTGAGCCAGGCACCACTACCTATTTCGACTTCGAATTTCCCGATCCCAATTCCGTAATCGAAGCCGCTGGAGTGGTCGCCTGGTGCGATAATTCCGGACGCGTCGGCGTGCGCTTTACCCGCATCAAGCCTGACTCGACGGCGGCGCTGAAGCGGTGGTTGAAGAGAGAGCCCTCTCCGGCTCCTGGTCAGAAGGCCGAGCCCACTGTCCACATACCCCCATTCTCCGCTCTCGTGTCCCGAGCCCATTTTGAGATTTCTGATTTGCGCACCGAATTGGCTTCGAAAACGCTGACCACTGAGGCTGCGCTCAAGCTGGTTGTGGAGCGAATGGCATTTCACACAAGAGCTACAGGAGCAGCCATTGCCTGGCGTGAAGGTAGTGATGTGATCTGCCGCGCAAGCACAGGGAGTGCTCCCGAGATAGGCGTCAGGCTCAATATCGATTGGGGCCTCAGCGGCGAGTGCTACCGCACCGGGAATATTGTTTCGCTGGCGGATTCGGAACACGATTCGCGAATGAAGCCTGAGGTCTGCAGGCAGCTTGATTTTCGCTCTCTGCTCATCGTTCCGGTGGTATCGACACAGGACACTGTCGTAGGCGTTGCCGAAGTATTTTCCTCTACGCCGGGAAATTTCGAAGGTGGCGACGTTCTTCTACTGAGTTCGATCGCGGAACTCGTCGGCGACCTCTACGATAAGAGTCATTCCGGAACTTCGTCCGTTCCAGGTCTCACTTCCGCTTCGACACAAGCAAGTAAAGCTGCGGACTTTGCATCCGAAGGCACTGCTGCGCCGCCACAAATTGAAAATCTCTCTGCTCCATTTGTGCCGGCAGGCTTTGAGCTTGCTGACGGCGATCCACGACAAGAGTCGATTGACGTTATCCCGACACAAAGTGTGTCTGGGAGAGTCGAAGACGCATTCGGAAAAGATCGTCCGGACGACCAATCGCGTGGGTATTCAGGCTGGAAATCTCGGTGTTTGCTTTTTGGAGCGCTGCTGCTGGCTGGTGGTTTCGGCTTCAGCGATCACATGAACTGGCATTTCGTTCATCGGCGCCCCGCAGCCCCTCGACTGAACCAACCCACATTGCAGTCGGCGCCAGCTGCATCTGCACCGATTGCTGAACCGAAGGAATCGCCGTCCGTCGTTGCTACAGAGCTATCGGTTAACTCATACGCAAGTGCATCTGTTCCGAATCGGAGCTTGGTACGTAAAGCCGTTCTTCGCGATGACTCTGTCGAATCCAATTTCACGACGGGGTTGGCAGCGCACTTGCTTCGACCCGAACCAACACCGGCGCCACCATCTTTACTCGCATCCGATCGCGCGCCATTTCGAGTGGACACTACGTACTTCCTGCCAAACAATGTGCCGCAAGTGAAGCTGCTCAACGCCTCGCTACCTGCCAGTCAGGTAACCAAGGGTCGATTGCTTCGTCGCGTCAATCCCGTATTCCCGCAATTCGCGAAGACTGCGGGCATTCGCGGCTCTGTCGTGATTGCTGCGACTATCGGAAAAGACGGTCGGCTGAAGAGCATGAAGCTGATTAGCGGGAATGGCGCTTTGGCGATTGAAGCATTTCGGGCCGCGCGCCAATGGGTGTATGCGCCGTACCGCCTCGACGGCCAAGCTATTGAAGTTGACGCGCGTATTGTGATGGACTTCGGGCCGCAACTAGTACGTTAGCTTCTGTCCCAGCACTAACATTTCTTTACGGTGCAGTACTTTCCAGCCTGTTAAACCCAGCAGTATGCGTAACTTTGCGCGGCGGGTACACGTCTAATTATTCACTTTCGTGAGTGTTAGGGCGGCGGCCCGAGTGCATGCCCGGAGGAGTAATGCGACAATCGTAGAACCTACGCCCTTGCAGCCAGAACAATCGGGTCAGGGAAATCGAGTACGAATGCCAGTCACTGAGGCCCCACCTAAGCCGCCGTCCGAACGCCCCTTGCGTCGCGACCTGCCTCATGATCCCGCCGAACTGCACCTCCTTATAGAGGAACTCGAAGACGAACGAGAACGATCGCGATGGCGCGAGTCGGTGTGGATCTCCGTCGTCCTCCACCTGCTGATCGTGTTGGCGATCATCATCCAGCCGAAATTCTTTCCTGATCTCTTTTCATCGAAAGAAAAGGTTGTCCTTGTCCCAGAGAACCTGCAGGACCGGGACATTCGGTTTCTCGCTCTTCCACAGGACACACAAAAGCCAACGCCAGCGCCAAAGACGAATATTCTCTCCGACAAGAATCGCATCGCGCAGGCGCGACGTCCCACGATTGATCGTCACACGCTGGAAGAACTTCAAAATGCCCGCCGACGAGGAGCACCTGGATTGCAGGGCGTGCAGGCTCCGCCCCCTCAACAAAGCGCTGCTGCCGCTCCTCCGCAGCAGGCACAGCAGCAACAGGCGCAAGCTTCGCAGAAGCCCGCAGACAATTCCAACACTGTTGCCAAGTTGGAATCGCCGCCGCAGGAGCGAGCTCCAAATCGCAATGTCTTTGGCTCTGCAGGGTCAGCAGGGTCGGCGATTGAACAGGCTACGCGAGCGGCTGCTCAAAGAGGTGGGGGAGGAGGCGACTACGGCATCGGCCCGCTCACACCGAACACGAATGCGCAAGGCGCTGTCGATATTCTCAGCGACACTTTGGGAGTAGACTTCGGTCCCTATCTATCCAGAGTGCTCGAGGAAGTTCGAAGAAACTGGTACAACCTCATTCCCGAAGAGGCGCGCTCCCCGTTGTTCAAACAGGGCAAGCTGGCAATCCAATTTGTGATCGACAAGAACGGATCAGTGGAAGGCATGAAACTCATTTCTCCATCTGGAGATGTGGCACTCGATCGCGCTGCCTGGGGCGGGATCACTGCATCCAATCCGTTTCCCCCGCTGCCGAGAGAGTTCAATGGGCCTTACCTCGCGCTTCGATTTCGCTTCTATTACAACCCCGATCGCGGTGAGCTGAGATAGCGGTGAACGCCGAGCGCAGACAAGCGCAAGGGCTGATTTTGCTGGCCGTCGCACTTCTTGCATTGATCTTGGTGCGCCATTGGAAGAGCATTCCATGGCTGGCGAGGTGAGGTATCTCCCTTATCTCTCGTCCCAAATCGGCAGAAATGATCGTTATCAATGTGCAAAACCGCTGCGATTCACATTTTGTAAACTAAGGTAATGAGAGTTTACTTCATGCAGTATTTGTCTTGCAAGTGACTGATTCCGAGCGGTTTAAGACTGCTGCGAACAATATGCAAACAGTGTAAATTGCTGAAATCAGAAGACGTGAGGAGCACATGGCGACCTTTCCCACAAGGTTTTCCACAAAATTCAGGAAATCTCAAAGTGAGACGCAGCGGCTGACGGGCACAACAGGACTGCGGCTTTGGTGACTCAGGCTGAGCACTAGAAAAGGCATGGCGGAGAGATAAAGTAAGCGCATGAAGAAAACTGCGGTTTGCATTGCTGTGCTGAGCTTTTGCGCAAATCTTATCGCGCAGGGTGCGCCCGAAGCTTCCACTAAGAATGAGGTGCAAGCGATCATCTCAGCACAGTTCGGACCGCAATTTGTGCTTGCGCACGCTTTTCCGATCCTCACGGGAGACTTCAACGGCGACGGCGTCGAAGACATCGCGGTGGTTGTAACTTCGCACGACGCTCTACAAACTGATTCGAGCCGGTTTCGTGTGATCGATCCTGCCAGCGAATACTTCGGCATTGGTGATCCGAAGATCACTTCGCAATTCGCGTCACAATACCCCGGAGGATCGCGTTACCTGCTGATTATCCATGGCGTCGGGAAGGAAGCCTGGCGGGTGAAGGAACCGAAAGAGCGGTTTGTAGTGATCAACGTCAGCTTCGATCGCATTTCTATCGGACACATGGAACGGAAGAAAAAGACCATCGACGACATCGATCTGGAGGAAACCGGAGTGTTCAACTCCTTCCTCTACTGGAACGGACGTCGTTACAGGTGGCAACCAGGCGCAACGCAAATGTAGGGCTCGAAGGGCGACAGTCGTCAGGCTGTACAATGCCGTTTCCGCCCATCGATGCGCGTTCTCATTATCAGTGACATCCATGCAAATATTCAGGCGCTTGATGCCTGCATAAAAGCCTTTCCCGCCTACGATGTGGTTTGGAATCTGGGAGATCTTGTCGGATATGGCGCGAATCCCAACGAGGCGATCGCTCGTTGTCGGGAGCTAGGCAGTGTCTTTGTGCGCGGCAATCACGACAAAGCCTGTTCCGGCGTAAGCGATCTCGCCGGATTCAATCCGGTTGCCGCGATGGCAGCAATTTGGACGAAAAAGAAGCTCACTTCAGAGAATCTTGAATGGCTGAAGGCCTTGCCTCACGGGCCGATCACTCCCAACAGCGCGCTAAATGTTTCGTGTGTGCACGGCTCGCCGCTTGATGAAGATCAATACCTCATCAACGTCCATGAAGCCAGCGAGCCACTTCTGCATCCCGCAGCGCAGTGCACATTCTTTGGTCACACGCACTTACAGGGTGGATTCTTCCGGCAGGAGGAAATTCACGCGATTCGACCTGCGTTTCGCGATCCTAAATTGCCCCAGCGCGTCGAGTTAAAGCTACGGCCGGACGGCACTTACCTTATCAATCCCGGATCGATTGGACAGCCGCGCGATGGCGATCCGCGCGCCGGCTTTGTGCTTTACGACACGGATGAGACTCTGGTCACCTTCTATCGGCTTCCCTATGACATCGAGGGTGCACAAAAGACGATTTTAGATGCCGGCTTACCACCAAGACTTGCCGAACGACTGGCCGATGGACGCTGACGTACACTCGTGGAATGTCATCCAAACCAGGCTCTGATACCCCTTCATTGTTCCCCGAAACGACCGAATCTGTGGTTATGACGCCTTCTTCTGCGCAAGCAGTGGACTGGATTACAGCCAATGTAGACGGTGGAGCGCGCGGAAATCCCGGTCCTGCAGGTTATGGCGCCTACATTCGTGCAGCTGATGGAAAGCCAATCGCGCAGTTAAGCGAATATTTGGGGATCAAAACCAACAATTTTGCAGAGTATTCGGGGCTTTTAGCGGCACTTGAGTACGCTATTGCGCACGGCTATCGTGGCCTAAAGGTGATTAGCGACTCCGAATTAATGGTTCGCCAGATGACTGGACAGTATCGTGTGAACAGTCCAGACCTGAAACCGATGTACGAAAAAGCGCGTAATCTCGTCCGTCAGCTCGACAAATTTGCCATTGAACACGTCTTGCGCGCTAAGAATCAACATGCTGACAGGCTTGCTAATGACGCTATGGACCGCGGAATGGGAAAGAAAGTGCGCGGAATTTAGAGCTCAATTTCCATTCCTTCCGACGCTGCGCGCACTCTGGGATAATGTTCCCGCGCTTGCTGCACCACTTTATCGACCAAAAGATCATCATGATCAGGGTCGTGGTGGAACAAAATCAGCTCTTTGGCGCCGCTTTCCATCACTACATTCACCGCTTCTCGCCAGTGACTGTGCCCCCAACCGCGCTTTTTGGCCTCATATTCCTCGGGCAAATACTGCGCGTCGTAGATTAAGACGTCGGCTCCTTCGGCTAATTGACGCACATTTTTGTCGAATACCGGATGTCCGGGCTCGTTATCCGTGGCATAAACGACGACCTTATCGTTGGTTTCGACGCGAAAACCGAGGCATCCCTGCGGATGATTGAGCCACATCGACTGCACCGTGCAGTCATCAAATGCGATTCGATCTTCTTCTATGTCGTAAAAATTGCGATGTGCCGCCATCTCCGACATGTCCACGGGGAAGTATGGGTCCGACATTTGCTCTTCAATGGCGCGTTGCAGCCCACGCGTGCGGCTCGACGAATGAAAGAAAAAGTAGTTATCCGGACTGCTATACAGCGGACCAAAAAAGGGAATGCCCTGGATATGGTCCCAGTGAAAATGTGAAAGAAAAACGTGCGCGTAAATCGGCTTCTGCGCGAATTCCTGGAGCAGATGTTTGCCGAGGTTGCGGAAGCCGGTACCGCAATCGAAGATGTACATCTGGCCAGCGATACGGATTTCCACGCACGACGTATTGCCGCCGTAGCGCAGATTCTCCGCCTGAGGAGTCGGCGTTGAGCCGCGGACACCCCAGAATTTCACTCGCATCCCCATGACTCCGATTCTGCCCGGCCGCTCAATCCGTGGTTTTTGGGACTCAAAGTCTTGCGTTTTCCGAGCTTTGTGCGCTCCAGGTCCACAAAATTGTCGCTGAGTATACGCTAGCCTAAAGAAGAACAATGAATTTAGAGATCTCTACGGGGTACACAAGCAGTTACTCGCGAGCCGCCGCATAGCAAGGCCGTTTGACTCTCGCCCAGAGCGTGGGCTAGCCTCAAAGTTCACTCGCGAATGACTGCAAGCGTCTGAATTTGCAGCTTTTTCAGTCCGCATTCCGAGCTCCTTTGCTTTGATCTCATGAAGGCTTCTTTGAGTTCCAGTCTCCGGCGCAACTTCGTAGTTCTTATCGCACTCTGGCTAACCCTTATCACGAGCGCCCTAGCCGGAATGCATCCGACGCATGCCCGAAAGGCGATGGTGGTCAGCGTGCATTCGCTGGCGACTGACGCCGGTGTAGAGATGATGCGTCAAGGTGGGAATGCGATCGATGCCGCGGTTGCAACCGGGTTTGCATTAGCTGTCGTTCATCCGCAGGCGGGCAACATCGGCGGAGGCGGATTCATGCTGATCCGCATGGCCGATGGCAAGTTGCATTTTCTCGACTATCGGGAAAAAGCTCCCGCGGCAGCCACGGTCGACATGTACTGGGACAAGCAAGGCAATCTAATCCCGGATTTGAGCACCTTGGGATACAAAGCCATCGGGGTGCCGGGTTCCGTTGCGGGAATGGCGACCGCGGAGAAAAAGTGGGGGAAGCTAGGCCTGCAAAAGGTGATGGCGCCTGCCATCCGCCTGGCACGTAATGGATTCCCCATACCGTGGGAGTACGTCCGCAGCTTTCAGAGCAAACGACTCACGGAGTTTCCGGAATCGCGACGCATCTTCCAGCGCGATGGAAATTTCTATCAAGCCGGAGAGGTCTTCAAGCAGCCCGAGCTGGCGCGCACGCTGGAGCGAATCGCCGCCGATCCTGAGAACTTCTATCACGGCGAATTAGCAAAGCAGATCGCCGCCGCAATTCAAAAAGGCGGCGGAATCGTCACCGCTCAGGACCTCGCCAATTACCAAGTTAAAGAACGCGAGGCGGTTCACGGCACTTATCGCGGATACGACGTTTACAGCGCTCCGCCTCCATCTTCCGGCGGAGTTGCACTCATCGAGATCCTGAACATGCTCGAGAAATTCGATCTGCCTTCATTAGGCGGCGGCTCTGCCGAGGCGATGCACCTCACCATCGAAGCCTATCGTCGCGCTTTCATGGATCGTGCCGACTTCATGGGCGATCCCGATTTTGCCAAGGTCCCGGTCGCGCAACTGATCGACAAGAAGTACGCGAACTCCTGGCGCGAATCGATCAACCCCGGTCGGGCGAGCATCAGCAAGGATCTGCGCCGGCCTGCCGGAACGTTCAATGAACTGGACAAAGTAGCGAAGGCAGCAGCTCCAGAATCGACCGAGACAACCCATTACTCAATCGTGGACCAGGAAGGAAACGCTGTATCCGTCACCACCACACTGAATGGCACGTTTGGCGCGAAGGTAATGGCCGGAAGTCTGGGCTTTCTGCTCAACAATGAAATGGACGACTTCGCCGCAAAGGTCGGTGTTCCAAACATGTATGGACTGATCCAGGGACCAGCCAATGCGGTCGGCGCCAACAAGCGTCCGCTTTCGGCGATGACGCCGACGATTGTCACTAAGGATGACAAGCTGTTTCTCGTGCTCGGCTCGCCGGGAGGACCAACCATTATTACCACTGTCGCGAATGTGCTCATGGGGGTGATCGATTACGGGCTCGACATCCAGGAAGCGGTAAATTCGCCACGCTTTCATAACCAATGGCTTCCCGACCGCACAGCCATCGAGGGCAACCGGTTCTCGCCCGATACCCTTAAACTCCTGCAGCAGAAAGGACAGATTTTGCACGTTGGCGATCCGAGCAGTGAAAAGCCCGACCGGGATCCGGACTGGGGCGATGCCGAGTGCATCATGATTGATCCCAAAACGGGAGAACGCCTGGGCGGACACGATGAGCGCCGCAGCAGCTACGGAAAGGCGGCGGGATTCTGATGTTACGGGCAATGTCAACACACGTCCGCGTGCGCGAACGCCTGCAGATCAATTACCTGGAAGCCATGGTGCGCGGCGGAGCACAGGCGATCGAACTGTTCTGTCAGAAAGAGCACTTCGACTATACGGACCGCGCTCGCGTTCGCGAACTCTCGACCTGGTTCCGCGAGCATCCCGGCATGCTGCACTCGATGCACTCGCCCATCTATAGCGAAGCCGATTACGGACGCCACATCGCTCCTGCAGTGAACCTGGTGGACAACGACAAGCGGCAGCGCGTTGCCGCCATGGATGAAGCCAAGCGCGCCATCGAGTTCGCCGAGCATGTCCCCTTCCGGTTTCTTGTGCAGCACCTCGGCGTATCCAAAGAGCAGTGGGAACCGCGCAAGATGGAGTACGCCATCACCGCACTCGAACACCTGCGCGTTTTCGCCAAGCCGCTCGGAGTGATGGTGCTGGTCGAGAACATCGCGAACGAAATCACGGAGCCCGACCGCCTGAACGAGATTCTCAATACAGCTCACTTTGACGACATAGGTTTCTGCTTCGACATCGGCCACGCCCATTTCGGGATGGGCGTGCGCGCCAGCTTCGAAACGATGAAAGAGAGAATTCGCTCAACCCATCTGCACGACAATCACGGCGATCGCGACGAGCACCTGTGGATCGGCGAAGGCACAATCGATTGGAGTGAAGCCATGGCACTGCTGCGCAGCGCTCCGCATGTGCCGGCAATGTTGCTGGAGATTACCGGAGATTCACAGAAAGAGATTTCCCAGGGAGCTTCGGAAAGCTTCAGCCGGTTGGAGAACGCGTTGCGCGAGGCTGAGAAGCAGATGGTGTGAGGGCACGCCGCTTCCCGGTTATGCGGATAAGTGGCTGGTGCCTGGCGCGACCGCGAGCTCGTGACAGATTTAACAAGGGCACGACCGGAGGTCGTGGGGTGTAGGGAAGGGCACGACTGAAGTCGTGCCCTTCCCTACACCGTCACGATTCCTTCGGCCAACAGCGGGCCTCAGGAGGGCAGAAATACATCGGGCCTGAGGATGGCGGAACTAAAGATTCTCGGATTTATCCTATAGAGTCTCGACATTTATGGAAGTCAAAGAACAACCAATCACCGCCAGCGAAGCCCCCGTAACCACGATCTCCCAAATCGGAACGCGCGAAGGGCAAAGCGTCACCATTCGCGGATGGCTCTACAATCTGCGCGAGAGCGGGAAACTGCTCTTTCCGATCTTCCGCGATGGCAGCGGAATCATTCAGGGAGTGGTGCCGAAAGCGGCGGTTCCTCCTGAAGTTTTTGACAACATCAAACATCTCACGCAGGAATCGGCGGTGATCGTCACAGGCAAAGTTCGCGCCGACAAACGTGCACCGGGTGGGTACGAGCTCGACGTGAGCGATGTGCAAGTCGTGCAGAAGGTGCCGGAGAACGACCCCTTCCCGATCTCACTCAAAGAACACGGCGTCGATTTCCTCATGGAACACCGCCATCTCTGGATGCGAACGCCGCGACAGGCAGCAATCCTGCGAACACGCGCTGAGATCATCAAGGCGGCACGCGACTTCTTCGACGATCGCGGCTTCACGCTCACTGATCCGCCGATCCTGACTCCTGCCGCTTGCGAAGGAACGACCACGCTCTTCCCGGTCGACTACTTCGACGAGCAGGCTTATCTGACACAGTCGGGCCAGCTATACATCGAGGCCACCGCGATGGCGCTGGGCAAGGTCTATTCGTTTGGCCCAACGTTTCGCGCAGAGAAATCGAAGACGCGCCGCCATCTCACCGAGTTCTGGATGGTCGAACCTGAGGTCGCGTACGCGACGCTCGATGATCTTATGAACCTTGCAGAGGAGTTCATCAGCTTCATCGTCGCGCGCTGTCTGGAACGCCGTCCCGCCGATCTGCAAGTCATAGGACGCGACGTTTCGAAGCTCGCGAATGTTAGGACTCCATTCCCCCGGATCACCTACGACGAAGCAGTGCAGCTCTTGCACAAAGGCTTTGCGGAAGGAAAGCTGGAGAGCAAGTTCGAGTGGGGCGGAGATTTCGGCTCGCCTGACGAGACTTATATCTCCTCGCAATTCGATCGACCGGTGATGGTGCATCGTTATCCCGCGGCAGTGAAGGCCTTCTACATGGAGCCCGATCCGCAGCGTCCCGAGCTGGCATTGTGCGTCGATGTGTTAGCTCCCGAAGGCTACGGGGAGATCATCGGCGGCTCACAGCGCATGGGTTCCTATGAACTGCTGCTGAAGCGGATCCATGAGCACGGCCTGCCGGAATCGGCATTTAAGTGGTACCTGGATTTACGCAAGTACGGCGGTGTTCCACACGCCGGTTTCGGAATGGGAATCGAACGTGCCGTGGCCTGGATTTGCGCTCTGGAACACGTGCGCGAGACGATTCCGTTCCCGCGGATGTTGCATCGGATTTATCCTTAGACAATTGGCGATTTAGGGAAGGCATCGGCTTCAGCCGTGCCGGATAGGCGCAAACAGTATTTTCGGCTTTAGCCGCTGAGGTAAGTGATGAGCAAGCCAATCAGACTGCCGTCTGCGATTAGCGATCAAACTTATTTCATAACATTGGGAACTGACGGAAGAGACCTCCTCCTGCCCGCCTATTTACCTCAGCGGCTGAAGCCGCGAACGAAGGAGGCGGCTCTTAACGGCATGGCTAAAGCCGGTGCTCTTCCCTAACAAAATCACACCCGGCACGGATAAAGGCGATGCCCTTTTCTAAACCAAATCACACTAATGATCGATCGCATAAAAGAGCTACCCTCCCGCCCGCATAGCGCGCCGACGCAGGTCGCGGCGCGCAAGATTCGTGTCATTGGTGTCCCGCTCGATCTTGGACAGTCACGGCGCGGTGTTGACATGGGTCCCTCGGCGGTTCGCGTGGCGGGACTCGAGGCCAAGCTCGAGTCGCTTGGCCTGATCGTCGAGGATGGCGGCAACATCCCCGTCGCAATCGCGGAGACCAAGAAACAAGGCAATGCTCATGCGAAGTATCTGAAGGAGATTGCGACTACTTGCACGAAAGAGGCCGAGCTGGTCTTAAAGACCTTGCAGGAAGGAATGATTCCGGTGGTTCTCGGCGGCGATCATTCCATTGCGGCAGGAACGGTGAGCGGCGTGGCCGAGTTTTATCGCCAGCAGGAGCAGCGCATCGGTCTCATCTGGATCGACGCCCACAGCGACATCAATACGCCGGCAACGTCGCCCAGCGGCAACGTACATGGAATGCCTTTAGCCGCAATTCTTGGACTGTGGCAGGACGAGCTCTCGCGCATCTACGATTTCTCACCCAAGGTGCTGCCCGAAAATACCGTGATCATCGGCGTGCGCGACATCGATCAGGCGGAGAAGGAAAATATCCGCAGCGCGGGCATCAGCGAGGTGTACACCATGCGCGATATCGACGAGCGTGGCATGCGAACGGTGATGGAAGAGGCGCTGCGCACGGCGGGTCGCGGAACGGCGGGCTATCACGTGTCGCTCGACATGGACTGGATCGATCCCGAGGACGCGCCGGGAGTTGGTACGCCTGTGCGCGGAGGCGCCACCTATCGCGAAGCTCACCTGGCAATGGAGATCATCGCTGACCATGGCCGAATGACCAGCCTCGAGATCGTTGAAGTCAATCCGGTGATCGACGAGCATAATCGGACAGCAAACCTGGCGGTTGAGTTGGCGATGTCCGCTTTTGGGAAGAAGATTTTATAGATTATTCCATCGCTTGCTCGTTTTGGATGTGTTGATCATTTGTGGCACAGGCGCCCTCGCCTGTGTCAGCGGCGGCAGAGCCACAGCCGAGGGCGGCTGTGCCACACACCTAAAGCGGGGCTTCTATGAAGCTTGGGCTGGCTCACTTGGTTCGTGCTCCTCAACCGTTCCGAGATCACAATAGAATTCAAACCTGTGCCCACTCGACGTGACTTTCTCATCGCCGCTGCCGCTGCTGGAACAACAGCGCTGCTTGGACCTGCAACCGATGCCTTTGCCAGCGCTTCGCAACCCACTACGCCGGTGAACTTCAAAGTTCCTCCAGGCGCGTGCGATTGCCACGTGCACATCTTTGGCGATCCTCAGCGCTTTCCGTTTACTCCAACTCGCACCTACACGCCTGAGGCCGCCACGGTCGACGAGCTGCGCAACATGCATCGCGCACTGCATATCGATCGCGTGGTCGTCATTCAGGCGAGCGTTTATGGAACTGACAACTCCTGCACACTCGATGCAATCAAGCAGCTTGGTCCACGGGCTCGCGGCATTGCTGTCATCGATGAGAAGACTTCTTCTGCAGAACTCGACCGCATGCATCGCGGCGGGATTCGCGGGGTTCGCATTAACCTCGGAACTGCCGGGCAGGATGATCCCGCGTTTGCCCGAGAGCGCCTGCAAAAGGCGCTTCGGCAGATCGGCGGACGTCCCTGGCATGTTCAGATGTTTGTGAGTCTTCCCGTAGTGGCGGCGATCGAGAAGCAGCTTACCGCTGCTACTGTCCCGATCGTCTTCGATCATTTCGGCGGAGCTAAGGCCGTTCTTGGAGTGCAACAGCCTGGGATGGCGAGTTTGTTGCGCCTGCTTCAAACTGAGAAAGCCTACGTGAAAATCTCTGGCGTCTATCGCGCATCGAGCGCTCCCGATTATCAGGACGCAGCGCCATTGGCGAAGGTGTTTGTCGCTGCCAATCCAGAGCGCGTGCTATGGGGTTCTGACTGGCCACATCCCGATACCGCCAGTGCTCGCGAGACTACAGAGGTCTCCCCTCTGCTCCCGATTGATGATGGGCGAATGTTGAACCTGCTCGCGACCTGGCTTCCAAACGTTGCCCGACGCAACGCAATCCTGGTGGATAATCCGGCGAAGCTGTATAGGTTCTGAGATCCGCGCCGGAGACGCAAGAATTGGTACGCATTTTGAGATCAGCGCCGGAGGCGCCCAATGTGAAAGCCCAGCATGAAATGCCCGTTTTGGGCATGAAATGCTGGGTTGACGTGTAGATTAGAAT
>QIBA01000124.1 GCA_003225175.1 Acidobacteriota bacterium | reverse complement strand
TGCTCATCTGACGGAATCAGCAGGTTGAGGAACATTCTGATTCTCGACTGCAGCAGTTCCTTTTGCATTTGGTCGCCATTCTCGTTGCTTACATTGTCGGATCCGTCGCTGATCAGATACAGGAGATCGCCGGGGCGAACAGGTTGAAGAGTGGCGAGGGCGGCATGGATGGCGTCGTAGAGGCGCGTTCTCGATTTGGGAACCACGCTGGAGAAGAGCTGGGTGACGGCCTGAATGGCTTGTGGCCGGGCCGTGTCGAGCGAGACGAGCCGCAGAATGTCGGTGTCGAAGGAGATTACCTCGACGGGAATCTGCGTTGGCAGGCGGTTGAGCAGGGCAAGCGTGGCTTCGCGGGCGATGTGCCAGCGTAGTCCGCTCATGCTGCCGCTGTGATCGACGAGGATCACGAGCCGATGGCGCAGAGGATCGCGCACGCTGGACTCAACCTGCGCGGGCTTGCCGTTGAGCTCGGCGACGAAATTGGATGCGGCCAGACCGGAAACAACCTGATCGTGCCTGGTTAGCACCGAGACGTGCGCGTGCACTTCGGTGCAAGGCGGAGCAGACTCTCCAGGCGCAAGCGTGGCGGAAAACCAGAGCAGGAGCAGCGGCAACATAGGCTACAGGGAATAGGTTACAGGGGAGAGGGCAGGCCAAGCAGCCAACACCAAAACACAAGATCCTTCGACTCCGGCGTCCCCCGCGCTGACCCCATCGACCGCAACACCGGCGCTCGACGGGGCCCCAAACGCGCGGGTCCCTCCTGCGCTCAGGATGACTGGGACAGGTAACAGGGAACAGGGGACAGGAAGAATCGGGTGATCGGGTGAAGTAAACCGGCAGTTAGCGATTAGCAATTAGCAATTAGCAAAGGCAAACGGCGAGAACCTAGGGAGAGGTTCTCATCACCGACTGTCTCAGCCTGAAATCCCGCGCGTTCCAAAATCGACCGATATTCAACTGGCAGATTCTCATCTACTTTGAACTTCAAGCTCTGGTTTCCAGAGGAAGAGTCACGGTGCCCTCACGAGTGAGTTCCGCAGCATAGGACAGCGCGGCTTCAATGTCTGCTTCGATTAGCGCCGGGTAACTTTGCAATATGTCCTGGTGAGAGAGCCCGGCTGCGAGGTTGTCCACGATCACAGATACCATCACGCGTGTTCCGCGAATGCACGCTTTGCCGTGGCATATCGCGGGATTCACGCTAATGCGCTCGCGCCAAGTTTCCATGTGGTCATCCTAGCAGGGAGAGCGAGCCGTCACGAAGGAAACGACCGAGGTCACGAAAATCAGGGAACAGGTTACAGGGAACAGGAAGATCGGGTGAAGTGAAGCGGCAATTAGCGATTAGCAATCAGCAATTAGCCAAAGGCAAACGGCGAGAACCTAGGGAAACAGGGGCCAGGGAAGACAAAGGACTAAGAGCAGATCCTTCCTCATCGGATGTCGGAGTCAGGACGTGATCGGGCCATCGGGTGAAGTAAGTCAGAACCGGCGGGGTAGCTAATTGCTAATCGCTAATTGCTAATCGCTGATTGCTCATCGCTGCCTCTCTTGACGCAACGCTCAAATTGGGATAGCAAGTAAGAGGAGAATGGCCTGGGAGAAATCAGCGCGATGACGATGACAATCGGGAGGTCGCTGGGTTTGGCATTCACTGATAATTCACTGTTAATTCCCTGTTCTTTTCGCGGCCTCCAGTGTTTACGCGGGTTTCACGTCGCGGAACAAATTCACTGTTATTTTCGCTGATAAATTCGCTGTTAATTCACTGTTACGCTCCGGATCAGCGAATTAACAGTGAAATCTGAAAGGCAGCAATTAGCAATCCGCAATTAGCTCAGACAAAGAATTACGTTCAATTCCTTCGGGTGGTCCTTCGCTTCGCTCAGGGGGTGAAGTGACTACCAACGCCAATCGAAGGTCATTGCCATCAGGGCCGAGACTTCAAGAGCATTATTCCCGTTCGCTTCCGGACAGGCACTTGCATTGCTGAACAGCTCAGCAATCCTGCCGGCTCCGCAAACCGTTGAATCCTAACCCTGCACTGAAGGCAAGGGAGTTGCACATTATGCTCTAGATATCCAAAGCAGGAGCTGTCTATCATGCGGGCGTTTCTCGAGGGGTTCTTGGAAGATAGTCGCTATGCGCTGCGGCTGCTGGTGCGAAATCCGGGATTTACGGCGGTTGCAACCCTCTCGCTTGCGCTCGGCATTGGCGCTAACAGCGCCATCTTTAGTCTGGCTGACGCTCTGCTCCTGCGTCCGCTTGCGATCTACCATCCCGATTCGGTAATGGCGGTTAGCACTGATCCCGTGACTGAATCGGGGACCATGGGCGGCGTCTCCTATCCGGACTATCGCGATTTGCGCGACAAGACGCAATCCTTTGATGGCTTGACATCGAATCAACTCATTCGAGCGAGTGTGGCGAAGTCGGCCGGCGATAGCGCTCAGCTGCGTGGCGCGCTTCTCGTTAGCGGCAACTTCTTTCAAGTGCTCGGGATCAAGCCGGAACTCGGCCGCGGCTTTCTTCCTGAAGAAGATGCGGTCGCGGGGAGAAATCCTGTTGCGGTGCTTGCTTACGATTTTTGGCGCACGGAATTCTCGTCGGATCCATCGATCGTTGGGCGCACGATTCGAATCAATGGAATTGATTTCGGCATCGTCGGGGTTGCGTCAAGAGATTTCACTGGAATCGATCAGTATGTGCGTCCGCATCTCTACATGCCTGCTGCGATGTCGCAGCGTCTGACCGCCAGCCCGGAGAATCCGATTGAGGATCGGAAGAACCACGGTTTCGACGTAAAAGGACGACTGAAGGCTGGTGTCACGCGCGAACAGGCTCAGGCCGAGCTGGCGACAATCTGGAAGGGCCTGGAGCCGCTGCACTCCGCCGCGGACCAAAATCGCGTGGTGCGAGTGCGCAGCGAACTTCAGGCGCGCGTGGTTCAGGATCCGCCCGATGCTTACCTCATTACGCTGCTAATGGTTCTGGTCGGTGTCGTCCTCATCATCGCGTGCGCTAATGTTGCCAATCTGCTGCTGGGGAGAGCTCGGGGACGCAGCCGCGAAATTGCAATCCGCCTTGCACTCGGTGTGTCTCGCAGTCGGCTATTGCGACAACTGCTTACGGAAAGCTTGTTATTGGCAGTTCTCGGAGCCATCGTCGGACTCGCCTTCGCGTATGGGGGTATACGTTTCTTGCAGACGATCCGCATTCCAACGGACCTGCCAATCATGATCTCGCCCCAACTCGACGGGCGAGTGCTGGTCTTCAGCTTTGCATGCGCAATTGCCAGTGCGATCGTCTTTGGCCTCGCCCCAGCGCTGCAAGCTTCTAAACCCGATCTGATACCCGCGCTCAAGAATACCGAGTCGGGACAAGGCGCGCATGGCCGGCTCATGGGACGTAATACGCTTGTGATCGCGCAGGTAGCGATGTCGATGGTTCTTCTCATCGCAACTGGCATGCTGATGGATGGCTTCCGCCATGCTCTCGTGTTCAGACCCGGATTTCGCACTGACCACATTCTGACGATGCAGTTCGACACGTCGCTTGTGCGCTACTCAGACGCGCAAAGCCATGATTTCTTCCGCAACCTTGTCGAACGCGCACGCGCATTGCCGGGGGTTCGCGGTCTTACCTTAAGCAGCACGATTCCTCTCTCCCCGGCACAGGAACTCGAGAGCGTGGTTCCCGAGGGCTATCGCTTTCCCAAGGAACAAGTGCGCGCAATCGTTCTGACCAGCATAGTGGATGAAAACTATTTTGACGTCATGCAGACGCGGCTTGTGCGCGGCCGTGCATTTGCGCCCACGGACAAAGAAGATTCAACGCCAGTAGTAATCGTCAACGAGGAGTTTGCGAAGGCCTACTGGCCCGGGCAGGACGCGATTGGCAGACGTCTGAGCATAGACAGAAAAAAGAACGTGTGGCTGCAAGTTGTGGGGATCGCAGAGACCGGGAAGTACACGTTCGCGGGCGAGCCTCCCACATCGTTTATTTACCTGCCCTTTGCGCAGAACCCACGCAAGAGCCTGTATCTGCTCACGAACAGCTACGCCGATCCGGCACTCCTGGCTGCTCCGCTGCGCGAACTCGTGCGCAGCCTGGATCCAGATCAGCCCGTCTTCAACGTTCGCACGATGGAGGACTTTTACCAGGTTCGCACAATATCTGTCATGCGCATGATTGTGGAAGTTGTGGGAACGATGGGCGCCGTTGGACTTTCGCTGGCACTCATTGGCCTCTACGGGCTAATCGCATTCTCGGTCGCGCGACGAACCCGCGAAATTGGTATTCGCATGGCGATCGGAGCGGCACGTTCCGATGTGCTGAACATGGTGCTGCGCCAGGGACTTAAGCTGTCAATGGCGGGAATCTGCATCGGCGGCTTGATCAGCGTGGCAGTCGCACGTGCCTTAACCGCAGGACTGGTTGGACTCGGCCATCCAAACTCGGCCACATACATGATCGTGCCGGTCGTACTCTTCCTGGTCACTCTTGCTTCCTGTTATCTCCCGGCCTTTCGAGCTTCGCGCACAGATCCGATGGTGGCGCTCAGGTATGAGTGACATAAACGGCTACGGCAGATGTGCCCGCACGGGTGGGCCGGATCCACGTTTGAAGTTTCTATAGCTCTGGCTGGATCGTCTTTGCCTGCTCCCATGTGATCCGTTCTTTGCGGCGATATGAGAGATTGGCCATGTGTCCTGCTACAGCAGAAAGATAACCAGTCTCCACTGATGCATTTGGCTGCTTGCGCGAGCGAATGCAGTCCACCCAGTTCTGCATGTGGTTCTGGTCAGGAGTGTTGCCGGTGAGGGCCGCGCCATTCTTGCGATTTGCTTTTTCAGGGAAGTAGCGCGTCGCGGATTCCGACTTGCCCGTGACCATGTTTTGTTCGCCGGCAACGTGCTCGATGGTGCCATCGCTGCCAAGAATGTGTTCGCCCAGTCCGTAGCGGCTGTTACTGAACGTGGACTGCCAGTTCACAACGAGATCATTGGGGAAGTCGAAGCTGATGGCAATGGTGTCGGGAACTTCGCGCCCGTCCTTCTCGGAAAAGACGCCGCCAGTCATATATGCGGCAGTGGGAACTGGAAGATCGAGGAGAGTCATGATCCACGCGATCTGGTGAACCAGGTTCTCCGTTACGTTTCCACCAGAGAATTCCCAGAACAATCGCCAGTTGATGAATTTATTTGCGTCGAATGGCTGTGAAGGACGGCCATTCAGGAAGGCGTCCCATTTCACATTTTGCGCAGTGCAGTCTGCTGGGATCGCGCGCACCCATTGCCCTTTGCCATGCGGAGAATTGCGGCTCATCCAGGACTCGACCATGGTTACTTTGCCGATGACCCCGTCCTTAATCCACTTCTTCGCGTCTGCAAGTGAACCATCACTCTCATGCTGAAGACCGATCTGCACCACGCGGTCGGAGTTCTTCGCTGCCTTCAGGCAGTCTTCCGCTTCGGGAATCGACCAGGTCATGGTCTTTTCGGAATAGAGATCCTTGCCGGCGGCGAGCGCGTCTTGAAAATGGCGAGCATGAATATGCAGCGGACTGGCGACGATTACGGCATCGATATCTTTCTGGTCGAGCAATCGTCGGTGGTCATCGTATGTCTGGATGTTTGGGACTACGGCTCGCGCTTCGGTAAAGCGGCGAGGATAGATGTCCGCCATCGCCACGACATCAACATTCGGTACAGCGACGATTTGTCTCAGCAACTCACTACCTCGTCCGCCGACGCCAATCATGCCGATTCGTACCCGGTCGTTTGCGCCGAGCACGCGCGGTGGATAGACCATCAACGCCGCTGTTCCCATTGCCGCCTGTTTTATGAAATCACGCCTTGCAATTGATCTGTCTGACACGTTCCCCTCCCAGACTGGTAATTTTTTTGATCTCGTTGCACTGCCGTAGCTCGCACAATCTGCATTGAAGCTGCAATCAGCGGGTAGAGATGGTTTCGAGTTGACGCGCGGAGAGATAAATCGCCTCAACCAATGCAAGACTCCGCCGTCCTTCTTCGCCATCGCAGACGGGAGCTCCTCCCGTTTCGATACTTCTTACAAAATCGTCAATCATGCGCTGATGCCCGCGCACGTCGCTTACTACTGGTGAATTCGCGCTCGGATTCTGATCGGCCGGTTCCACCTCCTGCGTGTCGTGGGACGGAGTCTTCAGATCCACGCGGGTTATGTGATCTTGTTCCAGGCACACAGTGCCTTCCGAGCCAGTGACTTCGACGCGACGCGCATAGCCGGGATAGGCCGCCGTCGTTGCCTGCAACACTCCTACTGCGCCGTTGGCGAACTCGAGCGTTGCAACGCACGTGTCCTCGGACTGGATTTCGTGAAGCGCCGTTTTGGTAACCGCCTGCACGCGATCGATGCCGCCGAGCAGGTAAAGGAGCAAATCGACTGTGTGAATGCCCTGGTTCATCAGCGCCCCGCCGCCGTCGAGGCTCGCCGTCCCGCGCCATTTCGAATTCGAGTAATACTCGGGCGGACGATACCACTTTACCGAAGCCTCTACTAAAAGGATGCGGCCGAGCTTGCCGGATTTGATCCGATCGCGAAGCCGAAGAATGTCTGGCTTAAGACGATCCTGAAACAGGACGCCAAGCTTGACTCCATTCGTCTTCGCAGATCTTATGAGTTGATCAGCGCGTTGAGTACTGACATCGATTGGCTTCTCCACCAGCACATGCAGACCCTGTTCACAGGCTGCGATGCCTTCCTTCGCGTGAACACCCGAAGGACTGCCAATGATCACAAGGTCCAGCGGACGATGTCCCAGGAATTCGCGAAGATCGTTGAAGGCACTGAGTCCGTACTTTTCAGCCAACGCCTTTACTTTGCTTGCATTGGTTCCGACAACTGCAGTAGGACGAAGCTGTGGAATGGCTTGGGCAGCGCGAATGTGAGTGTCGGTAATATTGCCGCCGCCGATGAATCCCACATTCAGCATTTGAGTTACGACAGAGCTCCAGCCTCTTGCAATTCCTTTTTCATGCCGGCCCAGCTCTGGCGAGTAGATTCTTCAGGTGTGCTGGCGCCGCGCCAATGAGTTTCCAGGCTGGTGGCGTACTTATAGCCTTGTTGTTTCAGAGCGCGGAACTGTCCAGTCCAGTCGATTGTCCCGCGTCCCATGGCCGCCCATTCCTGGCCGCTCCCGGCTGGTTTCTTCTGAATGTCTTTGCAGTGAACATGGCCGATTCGATCCTTCGGCAACTTGTTATATCCATCTGGAAACGCGTTCTCCCCACGCATCGCCGCGTTGCCTGGATCCCAGTTGACCATGAAGTTCGAGGCTTGGACAGCCGACAGAGTCCGTGCCGCTTCCGCGCCCGTTGCGGTGTTGCACGCGTATTCGTTTTCCAGAATAAGAATGATGTTCTTCTTGGCGGCTTTGTCCGCGGCTTCGCGTAGCTTGTCGTCAATGGCAGCGCGGTACGGAGTCTGATCGTCC
The DNA here is from genome assembly GCA_003225175.1 of Acidobacteriota bacterium. Taxonomy (NCBI): domain Bacteria; kingdom Pseudomonadati; phylum Acidobacteriota; species Acidobacteriota bacterium. The sequence continues at coordinate 9,133 of QIBA01000124.1, read as the reverse complement.
AGCCGCCAGAAATCAAAAATGCGAACTCGATCCGTATTGAACGCCTTCGCTAATTCGAAGGAACGATCGAGCATCTCGTCCTGCTGCTTGAACGTGTAGTCCGCGTTGAAGCTGTCGTGCTTTTCCCTAACCTTGGACAGCGGTGCGCCAGGCCAATCCACTTTGAAGATCGGACTCGCAATGTCCGTCACGCGCATCTTCGCACGTTCGAGTATTTGCCGAGCCTGGTCGATCTCCTTGGAATCCAGCTTCATGATGTTCTTGTTCCACATCTCGCGCACTTCGATCCACTGCATGCCGAACTCGCGGGAGGCAACGTCCACGGCATGGCCGAAGTCCTGGCTAATCTCGTCGTTAATGACTGCGACCCGAAATGGGGAGTTCATAGGCTGATCCCCAAACGGTCATGAAGGTAGTTCTTGCTGATCAAAGCTGCGTCCTTAGCTGAGCGAGAAGGATCGGGAACGGCATCGAGTTCGATCACGCACCAGCCGCGGAAATTGATATCTTCCAGAGCCTTGAAGGTGGCAGGCACATCGACGCGTCCGCGCCCCAGTTCGACAAAGCGGAAATCGCGGCCGCGCGACGATTGCTCCTTCGGAATCGTCTCAACATCCTTTATGTGCATAAAAAGAAGACGCTCGCGATACTTATGAATCGCCTTCACCGGATCGCCTCCACCCTGCACGTAATGAGCGATGTCGAGTTCCAGCTTTACGTAGCGCGGATCGCTCGCGTCCAGAACGCGATCGACTTCTTCCGGACTCTGACCCATAGTCTCCATATGATTGTGATAGCCAACCTTTACTCCGAAGTCTGCCGCGCGCTTTCCAATTTCCGTGATTCTCTTGCCCAGGATTTTGTAGTCGGTGGCGGTGACCGCGCGCTTCGGCTTCGCGTCGATGAGCTGCAGGTACAAGCTGCCGGCGTCGTGCGCATACTTCGCGTTGGCTGCGTGCTTTGCGATCTCCTGGTCTTCGGGGGATTCAATGCTGACATTGCCACTCGATAGAGCCACCATCGTGAGATGGTGCTGCTGAAGCAGATCGCGAAGCTCGTTCGCATTCGGGAATTCCTTCAGAACATCCGAACGCAGCTGAATGCCAGGAAAGCCAAGCGCGGCAATGTCTTCAATTGCCTGCCGGTCATTGCCACCCCAAGTGATCGAAGCATATCCAAATTTCAGATCCGCCGGCGCCGCCGAAATGGGAGTATCGAAATAGGACAGATCCATCGGCGGATACAGCGGCTCAAAGGCGGCGAGGGCAGGCTTGGGAAGCGCCGCCAAAGCCGCGGCCGCGATGGCGCCGTTCAGAAAATCACGACGGGAAAACGAGGACATTCCTTGCGGGCTCCTTCTTCAGAGTTCGAACAATCAATAACATTACCGCTCCGTTGGTGCAGAAGTCCATTTCGTCCCGACTTCGGCAACTAGGAGAGAGCGCAGGTGCAGGTGATTCGTTGCGGTGAAGAATTGGCCGGATCAATTTTATTGACCCGGCCTACTAGGTTAGAACGTGAACTTTGCACTCAACTCCAGGCTTCGGTTTCCATCGCCGATTCCCTGGCTATTGGTACTTCCAGTGCCTGTGATGTGTCCAAAAGTCGTAGTCAGGTGAGTGATGTCGGTATCAGGGTTGCTGAAATGAGGTGTATTGGTAACGCTGAAGGCCTCAGCCTTAAATTCCAATCCCATGCGCTCGCCGATCGGGAAACTGCGGAACACCCCTGCGTCGAGATTGAAAAACCCCGGTCCGCTCAAGGCGTAACGGGCCATATTACCGAGTACTCCATTGGCGACCACCGGACAGCCTGCGGGAAGATTTGATTGTCCGACTGGGCAGAAGGATGAAGGATCGAACCATAGCCTGCTATCGATTCCACCCAGCACCTGGAAAGGAGCGATCTGGATAGGTGTCTGTGCCGTGCCATTGGCAGCCAGTGAGCTGCCACTGGCAGTGAAGTGAAGCGGGGTGCCGCTCATTCTGGTTAGCACTCCGCTGACGCCCCAGCCGCCTACGAGCCAACTCGCCCAGCCAGATTGCAGAAAGTGTTTGTTCTTGCCAAACGGCAGTTCGTACACGTAACTCTGCACGAAGGTGTGGGCCCGGTTCTTACTTTCCACCGAATAGTTGCGCCGGAAATCAGTGTAATACGAGGCTGCACCATCATCGGCATTCGTATCTGACCGGTACGCGAGCGCCTTCGCCCAGGTGTAAGCCGTTGTCAGCAGGAAGCCGTTCTTCCATTTTCGGTCGAACTTTATTTGTAGCGAGTTGTAGTTCGAGGTAGTTGGTTTAAACAAAAACGTCGTGGAACCAGATCGCCCGAATTGATTGCACAACGGCCGAGTACTGCTACCCTGCACACAGTCGCTCGCTTGCACTGTGCCGTTAGCATTCAATGACGGAGCGGTCGCTGCATTCAGGTTGAAAGCAACGGGGATCTTCACACCATGGTTCCCGACATAGGCCATGTCTAATACGAAGTTCCCTGGAAGCGCCTGCTGCACCGCGACATTCCAGGACTCAACATAGGGCTGCTGGAAATGCTTGTCGACAACGTTGTAGGACTCGCTGGGATTCGGAATAACTGTGCCGGCGGACGAGATCGCAACTGGCGTTGGCGCCGGGAAGCCGTTAGCCATTGTCGCTGGTTGTCCATTCAGCAAGGGAATGGCGAAACTGTTGCCCTGCTTGGAATCCTGGTTTTGCCGAATCGGGAAGTTGAATGCGTATGCATTGTTCGTGAATGGTTCGTAGCTGATACCAAAACCACCTCGGAATACCGTCTGATCGGTGAAGCGGTAGGCGAGCCCGAAGCGTGGCGCAAAATATTTGTAATAAGTCTCACGCCCAAGGTTGAGAGGATTTCCGGCGACGCCGGCGATCACCAAAACGTTTTGCGTCGGATCGTAGTTGGAGTACCTGCCGGGGCGACTAGGAGTTGCCGGCAAATACAGTTCCCAGCGCAAGCCAGCGTCAACCGTCAGTCGATTTGTCATGTGCCAGGTATCCTGGCCGAAAAAGAATGCTTCTGTTTCTCGCCAGGAACCAGAGACGAGAGAGACATCGCGGCCGACTTCGGTCGGAGCGTCGATCAGCAATGCCGCGAAATTGTTTGCAACGGTAGTCGGCGAAGAGCCCTTGGTTGTGCATCCCGGCGAAGTCGCAGTCGGACAATTGAGTTGGGTGGTACCTGTTCCGAAATCAATTCGACCACGTGGTGAGAACGTCTGGGCTTGCACAAGATCGTCGCGAAGTCGGCGAATGTCCGCGCCCCACTTGAATGCGTGATTGCCGTGGATCTTGGTCCAGCTATTCACGATGTTGATGTTCGTTTCTCCGCGATCCCACGGCTCTGAAGCGGAATAGCCAACGAGTGGATTATCGCCGTTGGTGCCCAGGATACGGATTCCGACCAAGCCGCTTGTGAAATTATCCAGGTTCACTCCTTGAACGCCGATTGCGTCCGAAGCCTTTGTGCCGTAATCCGACTGATGAACAATGTTGCGGTAGTGGCTAATTCCGGCCCGGACTTCCGTCACCAGGGTGGGAGTGAAAATGTGCGTTTCATTTACCGCTCCGCTTTGCTCGGTTTGAGTTCCTGTGCCGTGGAATCCTCCGTTCGCGGGACCGCCCGCCACTCCGAAGATTGGTTGTTGAAAAACATTTTGCACGGCGCGACTGAAACGAAAGGCAAGCCGATCATTCATTCCCAAGTTGTGGTCAATCTTCGCGTCAAAAGAATTCGGCGTTTTCCTCAGTTGGGTGTTCTGTACATAGTTGTTCGTAAGCCCCTGAAGATTGGTATTGGCGCGTGGTATCAGCGCAAGGATCTTCTGTGCGATGGGGCTGATTCGATTGGGGCAAATGACGTTCGCCACTCCATTACACGAAAACTGCTGGCGGCCGGAACCGTCTGCATTGCCCGTGGTCGGATCATAGATATTGGAACCGGTGACTCGCATATCGCCGTTGCGAAATGCGTCGGTAGGCACTGTCTGCTGATTGAACTGACCGCGGATGTCGCTGATGCGAAGCAGATCAAAGAAGAAAAAGGTCTTGTCTTTAAAGATAGGCCCACCGATGGTGCCACCGTAATAGTTGTAAGTGCTTCGCGCAAAAGGGTTCGGCGCGCGATTGAAGTAACTGCGGCTGGCTAAGGCGCTCACACGGTTGTATTCGTACAGGGACCCGTGGAAGCGGTTTGTTCCAGACTTTAATATGACGTTGGTGACCGCGCCGCCGACGCGACCGAACTCTGCTGTGTAGTTGCTCGTCGTCACATCAACGGTCTGAATAGCCTCGGCCGGTGGCACGTAGATTTGCAGTAGCCCTGTGCGCTCGTCATCGTTCACGCCTTCAATTGCAAGCTGGTTGTACTCGCGGGATTGGCCGTTCACTTCCGTCGAGAGCGTGTCTTGCGCGTTGAAGAACTGGGAATGTTGGGTCCACGGCCGCACGGTGCCGGGAATTAGCGTGAGCAGACTCTGGAAATTGCGATTCGCCCCGCCGATCGGCAATTGCGCCAGTTGCGTCGAGTCGATCTTTGAGCCGACATCGGCGCGATCGGTTTGCAGTATCGGCGCCGCGGCTGTGACTTCGACAGTTTCCGTCACATTGCCGGGCTGCATTGTCAGGTCCGCGCGAACCGAGCTATTCACGTCGACGCGCAGGTCAGACCGGCTCTCCTTTTTGAAACCATGAGCTTCGGCGAGGACTGAGTACGTCCCTGGAGGCAGATTGGCGAATGTGTAGTTTCCGCTCGAGTTGGATTCAGTGGCTCGAGCGATTCCCGTAGACGTCTCAGTTGCGGTTATCTTGGCTGCCGCGACCACGGCGCCGGATGAATCGGATACGGTCCCTAGTAATGTGCCGTTGACCGCTTGTCCGAATAATTGAACTGTGGTGATTGAGATTACGCACGCTGCAAGCATCAAAACTCTACAGGCTCTTGTCTTACTGAACATTGCTCCTCCTGGCCCGTTTTTTACTGCGAAACGGAGTTGTTCTGTTGTTGGTCGAGCATGTTCTATGAGGCTGGTATTCACTGTCAAGACATACAGAAAAATCGATTTAGGAAAACTGTATAACGAGGGTGACTGCGAATGACGAGGTGGAGGAAGCACCGCCGAGAACGAAAGCTATCGAGAGAAGAACGCTTCCAGGTGACTCTGGCAGTGACGGCGAGACTTACTGAGTCGCCGCCACCAATCTGCTCGGAATCACGCAGATAGGATTACGCCATGTTTCCGATCGCCACCACGAAATAGTTTGCAGGAGTCGTTCCCACGTTCTTGATGCCGTGCAAGTCGTTGCCTGTGGCCAGTCCTACTCCACCGGGGCCGAGGCGGTGGGTTTGGCCATTGATCGTCAATTCGACAGTTCCTTCACGAATGAGCCAGAACTCGCTGTGCGCGTGCCTGTGAGCGGCATGCGGCATCTCTCCGGGATCAAGAGTGGTCTCGTGTACCTCCACATGCTCTCCGGTTGAGATCTTGCCGTTGACCACTGGACGAGTCGTGTGTCCACCGCTGGTCTTCGCCTGAAGATCCTCAAAAGGCCACGTGCGGGAAGACAGCGTCTGATCGTTGGCAGCCCATGACTTCGTAAGAGCCAGCAGAGGTAACAACGAGCACACTTCGCGACGGTTCATCGTGAAAGCCTCCAGTGAGAGTTCGCGTTACGCGATATATTGTCGAACTGCGGCCAGGCATCGGTCTGGCTTGGCGACGCACATTGTAAGACGGTTTTCATTGTATGAACTCTTTGCGGCTGATCCTCATCCTGCTCCTCGCGAGTTCGCTTCTCGCTCAGACGGAAGCGCAGCGTCCGCGAATTCTTGGTGTGGCTCACGTCGCGCTTTACACAAGTGATCTGGCGAAAGCGCGCATTTTTTATGAGGACTTCCTGGGCTTTCAAGAGCCGTTCACGCTCAAGCGCGATGATGGCTCCATTCGCATTGCGTTCGTCAAAGTTAACGATGAGCAGTACGTTGAGTTGTTCACAGATCCTGCAAAAGAGGACGGTCAGCTCAATCACGTAGCCATCTATACCGATAACGCGCAGCAGATGCGCGATTATCTTGCTGCGCATGGAATCAAAGTGCCGGCAACAGTACCGAAAGGGAAGACCGGAAACTACAACTTCACAATTCAGGATCCCGATGGACACAAACTCGAAATTGTCCAATATCTTTCCGACAGCCGGACGGGCAAGAACCAAGGCAAGTTCGTTCCTGCGACGCGAATCTCCAACCGCATTCTGCACGCAGGATTTCTCGTGCGCGATCTCGACGCTTCGTTGAAGTTTTATCGCGACCTGCTCGGCTTCCAGGAGTTCTGGCGCGGCAGCTCAAACGGCATACAGCTAAGCTGGGTTAACATGCGCGTGCCCGATGGCGAGGACTACGTAGAGTTCATGCTGTATACAGGCACGCCATCCGCACAAGATCGTGGAGTAAAGAATCATCTTTCGCTCGAAGTTCCCGACATTGGCAAAGCTGTGCAAGATCTCGAACAACGACCCGCACGCAAGCTCTACACCCGGGAAATCAAGACGCAAGTTGGAAAGAATCGCAAACGGCAGGCGAATCTATTCGATCCTGATGGCACTCGGGTGGAACTTATGGAACCCAAGACCGTCGATGGTCAGCCGGCTCCGTCTTCCACCGCTCCGCCGCCAAAATAACGGGGAAATCTGCCTTCCGGACACGATCTTTCAACCTTAGGATTAGCGCCGGTAAATGGCCAAACCTGTGGCAACTTGAACGATCGACTCCATGCTCCTGCGGACAGCGGACTTCGAGGCGCTGTTTGGCACGAACAGAACATCTTCATTTTCCAAGGCGATGTCGGGGGCTTTCGCCGCCATAATCTGCTTTAACTCGACCGGAATTTCCTGCAATTTGCCGTCTTTGCGGCGAATAATGCGTACATTTTTTGTGGAAGCGGTGGGATTCACTCCTTGTGCCAGCGCTATAGCCTGCAAAACAGTCAGATTTTCATCATTATTCATTACGTATCCGCCCGGAGTTTTTACGTCGCCGCTCACATAGACGATTCCAGCGCGCGACACCATGACTGTGTCTCCAGGCTGCAAAAACAGATTTTGCGCCAAGGCTTGCTTCGGATCCTGTGACAAAAGCACCGCATTTCCCGCACTCGGACGCTCGCGATGACTGATATAAATCGTCTTTCCCGCGCGGTTTGTAGTGCCGCCAGCCGCAGAAAGCGCGTCGAAGAGTCGCGGGGAGCCGAGCAGCGGATAAATTCCCGGATGCGCGACCTCTCCCAACACGGAAATTCCTTGCGTCGCGAACTCTTTTACAAGGATATTCACGTGCGGATCGCGCATGAATCCGCCACTTAGAAGCCGCTGTTCCAGGTCTTTCTGCGCCTGTTCTGCGGTTAATCCAGCGACTTTCGCAGCGCCAATGAGCGGAACTGTGATATCTCCAGCGCCGCTAACACGCAATGTTCCGCTCAATTCCGGCGCTGCGAAAACCTTCAATTCCAGCAAATCTCCTGGCCCAATTCTCGGATCGGAGGTTGACGGCTTCGAAACTGCGTCGTCAGCAACCCTGTCAACCCTCTTTCCCGAGGATTTCGCGTAAGAATCGGCGCTGATCTGCGCGGAATTTTGCGCCAAAAGAAGGCTTTGGATAACGGGAAACGACGCCAGAATCGCACAGCAAAGCATCACAAAGCGACGCGTAAGCATGGGAAGTGCGGGATTCTAGCACGCAAAGTAGAGACGCAGCACGGCTGCTTCGCTCGGCTAATCCGCCGGTTCGGCGACGAATTCCGGCAAACTAAGCTCGCGATGGTAGTCGATAAACCGCGTTGCGCCCTCGCTGCCGAGATATTTTTGCTGCGCTTTGCGATCGCTTTTGCGCAAATCGACGACGATTAGACCGTCCAAAGTGTCGGAAAAACGCCCATCGACGTTGAACGCCAGCACTTCGCCGCCCATTTTTAGGTACTGTTTAAGCAGGACTGGGATGCCTTTGCCGTCAAATTCGAATTCCGAAATGGAACCAGAAAGCTCTGCCGGGTCCCTTACGAGCCGGTTAAAGGCGCTAATATCCCAATGTTTGAGCCTTGCCGAGCGGAATGGACGCCTTGGCTGCACCATTGCAGCCAGCGGATGCGTCGCAAATTGCGCTTGAAAGAACTGATACATCAGCGTACGCGACGCTGGAGCGTACGAATTCGAGATGCTAACCGCGCCAAAAAGCACCGGAAACGCCGGATTTAGCGCCACATATCGCCCAATAGCCTTCCATAAAAGCAGCAATGGAGCGTACTGACGCTGATATTCAGGGCGCACAAACGACCTTCCCAGCTCGATTGCAGGTCCTAAGAGATCAAAAAAGTCGTCCTTAAAGCGGAAAAGCGTATTTGTATACAGGCCGTTAACGCCGAATTTGCGCCGAATATCCACTGTTCGCGCCAGCCTGTAAGCGCCAACGATCTCTTTTTGCGGCTTATTCCACACAAAAAGGTGCGTGTAATAGTCGTCGTAGCGGTCTAAATCGACCGATTTTCCCGTTCCCTCGCCCTCTGCGCGGAAACTTAACTCCCTCAAGCGCCCAATTTCGCGCAGAATGTGCGGGATTTCCGCCGCATGCGCGCAATAAACTCCGTATTCCTCGCTGTTGTCCAGGCACGCTGGAGACGGTAAAAGCGCGATCTCGCGCTCCAATTGCGCCCTTGGAACAGCGTCAGCAAGCGCTTCCGGCGCGGAAAGAAACGGTATTAACGGCAGTTTTGCGGCTTGTGAGCGCGGAGTTTGCGCAGTTTTGTCCTCTTCGGGAGCCGGTTTTGAGGCATTCGCGCGCCCTTTTGCGGCACGATTGGCTAGCAAATAAGTCTTCCAGCGCAGGAATTCGGTGCCTGTTGAAGCCGTCGGTTTGCGGTCGCCTGCCGCTGAGTGAGCCGGCCCAGAGGCGCTTGCAGCAGGAAGTTGCAGGCCGCCGGCCGGCAGCTTATTCCCAATTCGGACCTCAACCTCCGCGCCTTGCTTGCGCACAAACTCCTTGGCCAAACTCGCGGTCCGCAAACGCGGATGAACGCATCCCATCAGCTGAAACGCGGCGCTGTTTCGGCCGTCGATGAACACCGGCAGCG
>QIBA01000123.1 GCA_003225175.1 Acidobacteriota bacterium | reverse complement strand
GCTTCTTGAACATCTCGACGCCGGTTACCACCGTCTTTCTCGTCTCGCGGAAGCCCACGATCTCTACTTCTTCGCTCACCTTCACCTTGCCGCGCTCGATTCTTCCGGTTACGACCGTTCCGCGTCCCGAGATCGAGAAGATATCTTCAATCGGCATCAGGAACGGCTTATCGACATCGCGTGCCGGCAGCGGAACGTTCTTATCCACTGCTTCCATCAGCTCGTCGATCGTCTTCTCCCACTTGGCTTCGCCATTCAGCGCGCCAAGAGCGGATCCACGAACCACCGGCAGCGCATCTCCGGGAAACTGATACTTGCTGAGCAACTCGCGTACTTCAACTTCCACAAGATCAATCAGCTCAGCATCTTCCACCGCATCGCACTTGTTCAGAAACACCACAATGTAGGGCACTCCGACCTGACGCGCCAGCAGCACGTGTTCTTTGGTCTGCGGCATCGGACCATCGGTCGCTGCGACCACGAGAATCGCGCCGTCCATCTGCGCCGCGCCCGTAATCATGTTCTTGATGTAGTCGGCGTGGCCCGGGCAATCGACGTGCGCATAGTGCCGATTCGGCGTCTCGTATTCAACGTGCGCCGTCGCGATCGTGATACCGCGCTCGCGCTCTTCCGGCGCGTTGTCGATCGAATCAAACGAGCGGAACTGGATCTTCGGATTGTGCTTTGACAGCACCTTGGTGATCGCCGCTGTCAAAGTCGTCTTGCCATGATCGATATGCCCAATCGTCCCCACATTCACGTGCGGCTTGCTGCGATCAAATTTCTGTTTCGCCATTCTTTGCTCCTAGCTGCTTGTTTCTAGCTGCTGGTTGTTAACTCGTCTTACCGAACTATTTCGAAGCTGCGCTCTTTCCCTGCACCTTTGCGATGATCTCTTCGGAGATCGCGCGTGGTGCCTCCTCGTAGCGGTTGAAGTGCATTGAGTAGGTCGCACGGCCCTGCGTGTTCGAGCGCATCTGCGTCGCGTAGCCGAACATTTCGCTGAGCGGCACGTTGGCCTTGATCACCTGTGATCCGGCGCGGTGTTCCATGCCTTCGATGCGTCCGCGGCGCGAGTTCAGATCACCGATGATGGTACCCATGTACTCTTCGGGAACCACAACTTCTACTGACATCACCGGCTCGAGTAGCACCGGATGAGCCCGCTTTGCCGCATCTTTGAACGCCAGCGAACCGGCGATCTTGAAGGCCATTTCGTTCGAATCGACTTCGTGGTAGCTGCCGTCGTAGAGCGTTGCTTTCACGTCGACTACTTCGTAGCCGGCCAGTACACCGCCCTGCAGAGCTTCGCGAATGCCGTGATCAATCGGCTTGATGTATTCCTTGGGAACCACGCCGCCGACGATGTCGTTTTCGAACTCATAGCCTTTGCCCGGATTGGGCTCCAACTTAATCTTGGCGTGGCCGTAGTTGCCGGAACCACCGGTCTGGCGAATGAACTTGCCTTCACCTTCTGCAGCCTTGCGGATGGTCTCGCGATAGGCAACCTGAGGCTTGCCGACGTTGGCCTCGACCTTGTACTCGCGCATCATGCGGTCGACGATGATTTCGAGGTGCAGCTCGCCCATACCGCTGATGATTGTCTGTCCCGAATCGGGATCGGTGTGAACCTTGAAAGTGGGATCTTCCTGGGCCAGCTTATTGAGCGCCATGCCCATCTTTTCCTGGTCGCTCTTGGTCTTCGGTTCAACTGCGACCGAGATTACAGGCTGCGCGAACTCGATTGATTCGAGCCGAATCGAAGCCTTCTCAGAGCAAATCGTGTCGCCGGTGGTGACGTTCTTCAATCCAACACACGCGCAGATATCGCCAGCATAGATCTCGCTGATCTCTTCGCGCTTGTTGGCGTGCATCTTGAGCAGACGTCCAATGCGCTCGCTCCTGCCTCTGGTCGTGTTCAGAACGCTGTCGCCGGTCTTCAAATGTCCCGAGTAAACCCGGATGAACGTGAGTTGTCCGACGAACGGATCCGCCATGATCTTGAAGGCGAGTGCGGAAAATGGCTCGCTGTCTTCAGCTTTGCGGTGCAGCACCTTCTCCGGATGATCCGGGTCTGTACCTTCAGTAGGAGGAATGTCGAGAGGCGATGGCAGATAATCCACCACTGCATCGAGCAGCGTCTGTACGCCCTTATTCTTGAAAGCCGTTCCGCAGAGTACCGGGAAGAGCTTGAGTTCAATCACGCTGCGACGCAGCGATTTGCGCAATTCCTCGGCAGAAATCGTCTCTCCTTCGAGGAACTTGTGCAGCATCTCGTCATCGTTTTCGGCAACGCTCTCCACAAGCTGCGCGTGGAAGGCTTCCGCTTTCTTCCTCAGCTCGGCGGGGATCTCTTCGACTTCGTACTTCGCACCCATGGTTTCATCGCGCCAGTAGATCGCCTTCATGTTGACGAGATCGACTACACCTCTGAAATTCGCTTCTTGTCCGATGGGAATTTGAATCGCTACAGGGCGGGCATTAAGCCGTTTCCGGATGGTATCGACGGCATGCTCGAAATCAGCACCCATTTTGTCCATCTTATTAATGAAACAAATGCGCGGGACACCGTACTTATCGGCCTGGCGCCATACGGTTTCCGATTGCGGCTCAACCCCATGCACGGCGTCAAACACAGCGCATGCGCCGTCGAGAACGCGCAGCGAGCGCTCGACCTCGGCCGTAAAATCCACGTGGCCGGGCGTATCGATGATGTTGATGCGGATGTCGCGCCAGAAGCATGTGGTCGCGGCGGAGGTAATGGTGATGCCGCGCTCCTGCTCCTGCTCCATCCAATCCATGGTAGCGGTGCCTTCGTGCACTTCGCCGATACGGTGCGTGATGCCCGTATAAAAAAGGATGCGCTCAGTCGTAGTGGTCTTGCCGGCATCGATGTGGGCCATGATGCCGATGTTCCTGCAACGATCTAATGGGACCTGTCTGGGCACTGTATTCCTAAACTTTCTTGCTTCTTGCTCGTGTTCAATCTGTCATTCTCCTATTGGACCCAAAAACGCTTGGTAGCAATAGGGATTCCTCACTTCGTTCGGAATGACAACGGCTTACGTTCTTACCACCGGTAATGCGCGAAAGCTTTATTCGCCTCCGCCATGCGGTGAACATCTTCCTTCTTCTTAATCGCGGCGCCGCGACCATTGGCTGCGTCGAGCAACTCGTTTGTGAGCTTGTCGATCATTCCCTTTTCGCCACGAGCACGCCCATAGCTCACCAGCCAGCGAATCGCGAGCGAGGTGCGACGGTCGGGGTTCACTTCAACCGGAACCTGATAATTGGCGCCACCAACGCGACGAGTCTTTACTTCGAGCAGTGGCTTGCAGTTCTCGACCGCCTTCTTGAAGAGCTTCAGCGCTTCGTCTCCGCCCTTCTGCTCCAGGTTCTTCATCGACTGATAGAAGATCGACTGGGCGGTGCTCTTCTTGCCCTCGTACATCATCGAGTTCACGAACTTCGTCACGAGGGTCGAACCGTAGACCGGGTCGGTCGACGTTTCGCGCTTTGCTATGTGTCCTTTACGCGGCATCTGATTAAGTACCTTCTGCTCTAAGCTTTCTAGGCCTTTGGCCTCTTCGCTCCATATTTGGAGCGGCTCTGCTTGCGATTCGCTACGCCGACGGTATCGAGCGTTCCCCGCACGACGTGGTAACGCACGCCGGGGAGGTCTTTCACACGGCCGCCGCGAATTAGCACAATCGAGTGCTCCTGCAGGTTATGGCCGATGCCCGGAATATAGGTTGTGACCTCAATTCCGTTGGTCAGGCGCACGCGAGCAACTTTACGAAGCGCTGAGTTCGGCTTCTTGGGCGTCTGCGTGTAAACGCGGGTGCATACCCCACGCTTCTGCGGCGACTCCTGCAAGGCCGGACTAGCCGTCTTGTACTTGGGCTGGGTCCGCCCTCTGCGCACAAGCTGATTAAATGTGGGCAAATTCCACTCCTGAGGCGCACATGCGCCAAAGTCCCTCTCAGGGACAGTAATTTCCGGTTTTTAGGCTGACCACCGCCTGGCGGGGCCATACTCCCGCACATAAAAGTGCGAGGTTTGATCGTTCTAGGATTGAATGCCGACGGTGTCGCCAAGGCGATTACAGGCGATCCGTTTCGTCACTCCCGGCCTGCATATCCCTCTTGGGAGAGGGCAGCGCAGGCATCGTCAGCGAGGAAGCTGTTCCAGACACTCGGAAACAGTGGACTCGAACTAAAGCTCTACCGCTCTAGACGAACTAAACTGACTCGCAGAACCATACGAATATAACAAGCGGTTTGCACACGCGTCAAATGACGCTGGCGTGAGGCATCCATTTTGGCAACGTTGTCAATGCGGTCAGGGAGACAGACACCGAAACAAGGCGATAAATGAGGCAATCGTAACAACTGCCCAGACAATTTCGCCAATTGATAGTGACGGCCTCGTTGTGCACTTCATAACTAAACCCCTGAATCTGTGGCACAGGTGCCCCTTGCTTGGGTCAGCCATGAGCGGAGCCACAACTGAGGGCGGCTGTGCCACATGCCATAAAACTGCGGAGTTTAGGCAGACCAGCCTTGTTTGGCTGGTCTGCCAACCCCGCTAGCGACCTCCACCAGGTCCGCCTTGCGGTCTAGTAGGAGGGTCAACACCCTGATCCTCCTGCCGGAATATCTGTTGAGCTGGGGATTTCAACACATCGTTCGCAAAGAAAAACTTGCCGTCGGCAGGCACCATCATGACCTGAATCCGATCAGACAGCTTCTCGGCCACGATCTTATTGATCAACAAGGGATTCGCTTTGAGCGCCATAGCCTCGCCCTGCAAACGCTCTTTGTCCGCCGCCGCCACTACACGAATGCGATTGGCTTCGGCCGAAGCCAGCAACTGCTGCTTCACCTGTTCAGCTTTGCTGTCGATGATCTTGGCTTGAGCCTCGGCTTCGGCGTTCTGAATGGTAGCTTCTTTGCGCGCCTCAGCTTCGAGTTTGGTTTGCTGGATCTGCTTCTCCTTGAGTGGCAACGTGTACTGCATGGCATCGGCCTCAGCTTTGGCCTGTAACACACGGACTTGAGCGCCCGCCTCAGCCTGCTTCACTGTGCGAACCTTCTCGGCCTCCGCCTGATATTGGGCGATCTGTACCTGCTTCTTCTCGATCGACGTCTGCACGATTAGGCTTTCGTCTTCCTGTTCTTTCTCGATTAGTCCCTCAAGACCTTTGGCGTAGTCGGTTGGGAGAACGATGTCGCGCAGCATCACCTCATCAACTATGACGCCATCGCGTTTCAGCTTCGCAGTGATCTCCTCGCTTGCGCTCTTGCGAATGTCTTCGCGATGGATCGCGAAGACGTCACGAATTGTGTAGGTGGGCACGATCTCGCGAAAGACGGTCGCCACCACTGGGGGAACGACTTCAGTGTCGATGTCTACTGGGAGATTGTTGTGAATGTACGAAAGCTTCGCCGGATCCAGCTTGTAGCGAACCGTCACGGCCAGACCAATTTTCAGGCCTTCGCTCGCAGTTACGTTCAGCGTCTCGTGCCGCTTTGGCTTTTCAGTGAGTGATTCATCGACATTGCCGGTCGTCATCGTGTGTGTGCGCGTGTCATAGACCGCGAGAGTTTCGAAAGGAGACATCAGGTGGATACCGGGGTAAAGCGTTTCCCCTTCTATTCCTGAGATTTGACTCACGCGAATGCCAGCATGACCTGCTGGCACCACGTCGTAAATTGACGCCAGCAAGAACGCGATCAGCGCCACTGCACAAATGATTCCTGCAAGTCGAATTCGCAGTTTCAATTCTGGTTCGAGGAGTTTTTCTTGAGCGTTTTCGGCAGATTGAATACGCCGCCGAGCGCGCTGATAAACGTAAACGTCGTATCCGAGGACCGTCAGTGCGGCGAGCAACAGCGCGATTCCGGCGCAGACCAGAAGAACTTTCAGTAGCAGCATGGCCTCCTCCTTAAAGACGCAGACGAAGGGTTGAACATCGTGGTTGAACTGGATGATTCGATCCTTTGCAGGCCGAACCATGCACAGCAAGTTTCAAACTCTTTGCAGACCGGCACGCTCTCCGCGAAGCAGACTGGCCGACGCTTGTGGCTGGCCTGACTGCCTGGCCGACGCCTCATCGGCGCGCCGCACACCTTCGTGCATGGCGCGAATAATCAAACTGATGAGCCCTTCTCCGACGAACAGCGCCACCAGGACTGAACCTATAAAAGCGGCTGTTATCGCCATCATTCCTGTGAGTTCCAACATGGGACTACCTCCTTTGCTCATCCTTCTTACTGGTTATCGTTTACTGCCACTCCCCAACTGCGGCTCCATCCGAGTTGTCCTCTGCAGCCGGAAGCTCTCCAAAAATTCCGGCAACTTCTGCGTCGGGCTCCGTCTGAATTTCGACCTGATCTCCGACCTGGATCTCGGCGAAGAGCTCTTCCAAATCGGTACGGCGCATGCGAATGCAGCCATGGGAAGCAGCCTTGCCGATGGAGTCTTCCTGGTTCGTTCCGTGGATGCCGTAACCCTTCGTGCTCAGACCAATCCAGCGGGTTCCCAGGGGATTGTTCGCCCCTGGGGGGATTACTTTGCCGGGGTGGTAGTAGGTGGGCTTAACGAGTCGTGTCTTGACTTCGAATTTGCCGACTGGCGTGGGGCTCTGTTGGACACCCACTGCGACGGCATAAACCTTCTTAACCTTCCCACCCTCGACGAGGGCCAGCTTGCGGTGAGGAATGCTGACAACAACCTTCCGATGCGCCTCCGTAACCGGTGCAGCCTCAGAAGATTGCGACGGCGTCTGCGCACGCACCTCCTGAACCAAAAGTAGAACGATCAAAACCCACAGGTATCGAGCGATTGGCTTTTCTGCTGTCCTGAACTGCCCTTTCTTTCCCGACATCGGCTGCCTCCCGGTTACGCCAAAGAGAAATGCAGGTAGGCGACCGCCGGAGATTGGACAGTGGAATCAAATACTTACACCTCGGTCAAAGGCGCATGCTTGTGGAGAGGCTTACACGTTGTGGGGCTGCAGACACAGGTTTCCCATGGAGGTCCTCCTCTGTGCCAAAAAAGAAGAGCAAAGGATCGCCTGAATAACAATCCCTGGCGCGAACGAGCCATTCTTGTCAGCTCGACAACCCCATCAGTGGAATTTCCCTCAAAATGAGGCAGAGCAGAGTTGCTGGCGCGAGCTGACGCACGAATTCAACAGAATTCTTGGTTTCATAATGCGAGATCGCAAAAAGTTGCAGTACACTCTCCGCAGTACTTGGACTTTCCAGAGCGGCTCACCTTCGGAGTCGCCGCTGGAGGCCCAACGTAAGCTCCTCACAACAAGGTGCGTCCGTAGCAAGCAGGCGGACGGAAAAAGTAATCCCCCAACTGGAACCTGAAAGTAGAGGGCCCATGGTTTCTAAGTGCGCTAATCCTGCCTGCTCCACTCCATTCCATTACTTGCGTGAAGGGAAGATTTTCCGCGTTGAAGTCGAGGTAACCCCTCCTGGGGGGATCTCTGCATTGTCATCTCAGCCGAAGAATGAAATTCCTAACGGGAACAAGAATCCGTTTCTGGTGTCATCGCGCAAGCCGATGCTAAAGGCGGAGCACTTCTGGTTGTGTGGTCCTTGTTCGCAGTCGATGAGCCTTCTCTTCGACAAGGACAACGGCATTTCTGTAATTCCTAAATTCCGCGCACGCGCGGCTATTGCTTCGTAAGCAGTCCTGCCCAAAGAAAAAGCCCGCCTAGGCGGGCTTTTCCGTTCATGTTCACTTTGTTAAGCGATTCTTGTTATCACTCGGGTTGCTGAAGTGGAAGGATTGTATTTCCCGCTCATCGAGTTCATGCGAACGCGCATTAATTCGCCGAACATCCGCGTGCCGTCTCGAATGGGACTGATCTTGGAGCGATGGTCATGAGCCCACGAGACCGGCACCTCTGCTACTCGTAAGCCGTATCGCTGTGCCAGGAAAAGAATCTCGGGATCGAAGCCCCAGCGCTCGATTTTCATTTCGGGAAAGATGGTATTCACGGCGTTGCGGCTAAAGGCTTTGAAACCGCACTGGGTGTCAACATACGAGAGCCCCAGGATCATCCGTAGAGCAAAGTTGAAAGCTCGCCCTAGCATTCTCCGGTGTACAGGCTGCTTCCGTGTCTGAAGCTCACTCTGCAGATAACGCGACCCGATGGTTACATCCGCGGCACCGCTTTCAATTGGCGCAAAGAGCTTGGGCGTTTCCTCGATTGGTGAAGACAAATCGGCGTCTGTAAAGAGGAGAAAATCGCCCGATGCAGTCATCATTCCATGGCGGACGCTATACCCCTTGCCACGATTGCCGGGATTTTCGATCAGACGGATCATGGGATTGCGGCTCGCGAATTCTTTCACTACCGCGGCGGTTTCGTCGCGGGATCCATCGTTGACGACAATGATCTCCGCATCCCATCGCGATTCCGCAACGTATCGCTGCATCCGGTCCAAGCTCGTGCCAAGGCGCTCAGCCTCGTTATAAGCAGGGACAATGAAGCTGTAGCGCGGCGGTGCCATTCTGGTGCTATCCAGGAACAAACGATTTAGACGCTCAGGATTGTATGTCAGTTGCAAAACCGCATAAATATTAAGAAACGTAATCTCTCAAAAAACCGCTTAGCATCGCTGCAGGGATTGGGGACACGTCCGACCAACAGAGGGGTTTTCTTTGTCCCACAGCTCAAGCCGCGCGACGTTCAGACTCCAACATGTGGAAGAATTCGCGGACCAGTTCGAAGTCCCACAATCCACGTTTCGCTTCATGGATCATGGTGTCACGAGCCTGCACTTCCGACAAGGCGCCCTTGTAAGGACGTGCGGTTACAAGGGCATCGTAAACGTCCACTACCTGCAACACCCGCGCCAGGACGGGAATATTGTGACCCTCCAGGCCGTCCGGATATCCGGAGCCATTCCAATGTTCATGGTGATGGCGAATTATGGGCAACACTTTACGGAAGGACTTCAATGGCTGACAGATAGTCTCGCCATCTATCGGATGGCGCTTCATCACATCCCACTCGGCGGGGGTCAACTCAGTTCCCTTCTTTAGGATTTCATCCGGAACCTTGATTTTTCCAAGGTCATGGAGATACCCACCTCGTTCAAGCGCAATGACGTTTTCATGGTCAAAGTGCAGATGGCGTCCCAGTTCACCTGCATAGTGAGCAAGCCGGGAGCAGTGGTCTCCGGTATAGGGATCGCGGGCTTCGACACCGAGAGCGAGGGTGAAGAGAACAGCTTCGGCATTCTCTAACTCATCCGTAAAGTGCTTGAGTTTCAGCAGGCTTTTGACGCGCGCGTAGAGTTCTTCGGGGTAAAGCGGCTTCGATAGAAAATCGTCTGCACCTGCCTCGATGCCGCGGACGCGATCAGCCCGGTCGCTAAGCCCGGTAATCATGACTACGGGTATCAACCGCGTCGCGGGATCGTCCTTGAGTTCGCGGCACAGATCATAGCCAGACCTTCCCGGCATGATCACATCGAGCAGGATCAGGTCAGGTTTTTCGGCCTGGATGGCCTGTAAAGCTTCGTCAGCATCTGATGCGGTGGTGACGTGGTAGCCACGCGAAGTGAGAAGTTCGCGCACCAGCAGGAGCGTGTCCAGCTTATCGTCAACGACCAGAATTGTTTGAGTCTTGCGCCGTAAACTGACGTCCCGCGGGCCCTGGACCATGTGTGCCATTCACCAACGTGTGAGTCTGGCTTCGGACTTCCGAGTTGCACAACCGAAGCTTTTTGCGTGCATTACTATTGTGCCAGCACCGTCGCGCAATGAGTAAACGAAGTTACCTTAATTTCGACAGATGTTGCGCCACGATCCTCCTTCTTATTTCCACCAGCGTCAGTTTCGCCGCTAGATCCCATTCGATCACTTTCGGCCCATGGCTCAACGTCCACCTATTTGTCGGCTGTGATGCAGAGCGGGTGCAGCAGATGAAAATCCGCTCGCTAAACATTGACGGCCGCTCCCGCGAGTTCACAATCGGAATCCCGCACGACGTGACTGACCGGCTCTTCGTCGTCCGGCGAGTCTTTCGTATGAACGATGCTCTAACGTCGCATCCGGAGTGGAAATGGCAACGGGACGGCTGGGTCATGGTCGATCGCACGAGCGGACGCATCTCCAAACTTAACCTGCCGGACTTCGATCCTTTTTATTCAACGGTAAGCTGGTTTCGTGACTACGCCGCCTACTGTGGAGTCACTGACGGACCGAGGGTATATGCAGTCGTTGCACAGCTCGGACAGCGAAAGCCGGTATTGCGGACCTACATGGGCCCCGCTAAAGGCAGCGATCAACCCGACTCCGAGTGCGCACCTCCTACCTGGCAGAAACAGCCCATTCGCGTGAGCTTCGAGCAGATCGGCGGACAGAAGTCGAGCTACCTGATTCATGGACGTTCGAGCGAACCGGAGTTGGGTGATGAACCGGCGGAGCAGAAGGAAGCGGACAAGCAGTAGCCTGAAATCCCTGATTCATCCAATTCCCCGCTTCCGGGAAAGCAGCAGGCAATTTTTCCCGTGGAGAAAATTTGCTGTTCTAGAAGCCGAATGAATAGCCGCGATTTGGAGTTGGTCAGGGAATCGGTAGGGAAGCAGGGAAAGTCCTTATCATGAGCCTCGCTTGATATCTTCCCGACATTGCGTAAACCATATGGCCATTAATCTCCCAGCCCTACATGCCTTGCCAGGACGAGCACTGTCGGAACGGAAGCGCTAAACTTCAACCTATGGCACAGCCCACGTAAACCATGAACTCTCTCGCCGAATATCTCCACGAAGCTGAAGTCGCGCACGGCCATCTCTGCGCCGGCCAGGTGCTCGGAGTGCGCATGGCCATGGCTGGCCTTTCCCGGCTCGGGATTGAAGATCCGCGTGGTGCAGACCGGAAACGTCTGGTTACATACGTGGAGATCGATCGTTGCGCTACAGATGCAGTTATGGTCGTAACCGGCTGCCGTCTGGGAAAGCGCGCGCTCAAGTTTTTCGACTGGGGAAAGATGGCGGCGACCTTTGTCGATCTGCAAACTGGTCGCGCTTTACGCGTTTCCGCCAAGGAATCGTCCAAGGAAGCCGCTCGGCGGTTGCATCCGGAGATCGAGAACAAGAACCAACAGCAGATGTCGGCCTATCGCGAAATGCACGACGACGAGCTGTTTGAGTTTCAGAGCGTGCGGGTCCAAGTCAATCCCGAGGACTTGCCAGGCTACAAGGGTGAGCGCATCGTCTGCGCCAAGTGTGGAGAAGGGATTAACTTCCGGCGCGAGATCGTGATGGACGAGAAGACGCTATGCCGCGGTTGTGCGGGCGAGAAATACTACTCAGCTGTCGACAACCATTCCTAGCCGAACGGCTAGTCCCGGCCACTGAATCCAACCTCGCGCACAAGCATCTACATTCGCATGCCAGAACTGGAGTTTCTCGATTCGGCGGTTGCCGCGCACTCGCCCTTGGCTGCCTCCCCCAGCCGTCACGAGGATGTCTCGCTGCTGGATGTTTACTCGCGCGCTGTGACTTCGGCCGTCGAGACAGTTGGGCCCGCGGTGGTGCACATCGCGGTTCGCCAGCGCTCTGCCCAAAATTCGCGGCGAACTGCGCGCGAGGCTCAGGGTAGTGGCTCGGGCTTTATTTTTACGCCCGACGGCTTCGTCCTAACGAACAGCCACGTTGTGAACAGCGCGAATGAAATCATCGTCACATTCCCAGACGCTGAGACTTGTCATGCCACTCTTATCGGCGACGATCCTGATTCCGATCTCGCAGTGCTGCGCGTAGATGTTCCCGGACAGCTTCCATTTGCGGCGCTTGGCTCCCGCCAGCCGCTCGTGGTTGGTCAGGTGGCGATCGCAATTGGCAATCCCTTGGGATTCCAGCACACCGTCACCGCCGGAGTGGTCAGCGCGTTGGGCCGCAGTATGCGATCGCGCACCGGAAGGCTGATCGACAACGTCATCCAAACCGATGCGGCGCTGAATCCTGGAAACTCAGGCGGTCCGCTGATCAGTTCCCGGGCAGACGTCATCGGTGTGAACACGGCGACGATTATGGGCGCTCAAGGAATCTGTTTCGCCATCGGCGCGGACACGGCGCAATTTGTTGCCGTCCGCCTGATTCGTCACGGAAAGATTGAGCGCAGTTATATTGGCGTCGCCGGCCAGGATGTTCCCATCCACACCCGAATTGTTCGCCACTACGTACTGCCTGTCACCACCGGCGCGATGGTCATTTCTGTCGAACCAGGATCGCCGGCACAAAGCGCAGGATTGCGCGAACGCGACGTGATCCTGGAGTTCGCAAGCCGCTGCGTATCGGGCGTCGATGATCTGCATCGCTTGCTGACGGAGGCGATACCGGGCGAAGTTGGCACTTTGAAGGTGCTCCGCGGCACCGATCTGCTCAACATGTCAATCACGCCTCAACCGAGGACCTAGCGGCTCTTAATCTTCGGTCTTGGCACCATGACGGGAGCTCGGGCTATTTCGGTCAAGCAATACAATCTTGCCGACACAACCTATGAAGCTCCTCTTGCAGCGGCCGGCTTTACTCGTCTCGCTAATCCTGCTCGCCAATTTTGCTCTGCCTCAGACAGCACCGCGTCCGCGTGCTCGCGATGCGGGGGTGATCATCGGGGTGTTGTCGCCCGGACCGTTGAATTCCATCACGGATGTCGACGGCGTATCGGTGGGACACGCCACTCTCAATCGCGGAGACAATGTTCGCACCGGTGTGACTGCCATCCTGCCGCATGGAGGAAATCTGTTTCGGGAAAAAGTCCCAGGGGCAGTGTTCCTCGGTAATGCCTTCGGCAAGCTGGCTGGATCGACGCAGGTGAACGAATTGGGCGAGATTGAGACTCCAATCCTCTTGACCTGCACGTTGTGCGTGCCGCGAGCGGCTGACGCGCTGATCGACTACATGCTTGTGCTGCCAGGGAACGAGGACGTGCAATCGATAAATCCACTGGTAGGCGAGACCAACGATGGATACCTGAACGACATTCGCTCACGGCCGATCACACGCCAGGATGTCTTTGCGGCGATCAAGTCCGCGAGGGGTGGGCCGGTGGAAGAAGGTTCCGTCGGCGCCGGCACGGGCACGGTAGCTTTTGGATTCAAAGGAGGAATCGGCACTTCATCGCGCAAGCTGCCGGCGTCACTCGGCGGCTACACGGTCGGCGTTCTGGTGCAGACTAACTTCGGCGGCGTGCTCACGATTGCCGGCGCGCCGGTTGGTAAAGAGCTCGGACGCTATTACCTGCGGGATGAGGTTGAAGGCAAGCGTGTCTCACGCAACGACGAGTCGGTGCGCGATCGGGGCGACGGCTCCTGCATGATGGTGATCGCAACCGATGCGCCGCTAGACGCCCGCAACCTGAAGCGGCTCGCTTCCCGTGCCATTATGGGCCTGGCGCGCACGGGATCGTCGGGCAGCAATGGCAGCGGGGATTACGTGATTGCGTTCTCGACTGCGCCAGAGCTGCGAATCCGTTCTGGCGATTCCACTCGAGCACGGCAAGTGACGGTGCTCGGCAATGAAGCAATGTCGCCGCTCTTCGAGGCCGTCATCGAGGCTACGGAGGAAGCGATTATCAATTCTTTGTTCAAAGCGACCACGATCACTGGGCATGGGCATATCGTCGAGGCTTTGCCTTTGGATCAAACGATGAGGATCTTGCGGGAGCATCACATCGTGCGATGAATGTCTCGATTTGGAAATGTGCGATAAGCTTGAACACGGAGGGCACGGAGGACACTGCGGGAAAATCAAAGCCGGAATACAGACTGCATTGATTGAACGGATCTGACCAGTCTGGCTGAATGGAACAACTCTGCGCCGTGTTCCTGCGGTTTATTCCTCAGCGTCCTCCCCGCCCTCCATGTTCACACTTTTCGTAAGCCGAATAAATAAAAAAGGCAGCCATTCCTGGCTGCCTTTTTAACGGACTGGCTGTTTCTAGAAGGTGATCTTCGCGGCCAATTGCAGCACGCGGCCTACGTTGCCCTGGCCGCTGATGCTGGCTGCGGACGGTAGTCCGAATGTATTCGCTCCGGCGACGGCCAACGTTTGCGGTACTAGACAAGTTGATGTGGTAGTTCCGCAAGCGGTTGTGCTGGTGGCGTACAACGTGTTCTTCGCCGATGTGATGTTTTGGTGGTTGAACAGGTTGAACGCTTCTGCGATTAACTGCAGTTTGGCGCGCTCGGTGATGTTTACATTGCGCGTGATGCGGGGATCGACGGTGTAGATCGCAGGCAGCCGGAACTGATTGCGACTCGTTCCCGGGGCACGCTCGTTACGGCTGTTGAGATCGTTGTTCAAATCTGAACTGACAAGTGCCGTATAAGGCTGGCCGCTCTGGGCGTTGAAGACACCTGCCAGTTCCCACCCGCCTGCGATCGCGCGGACGTCCCGCGGCATGTTGCGGGTGTAGCTGTCGAGCTGCCACACGCCGCTGAACACGAAGCGGTTGCGCACGTCATTGTCACCGGAGGCGCGATCGAGCGCGATGTGCAGCGGATCGAAGACCATCTTGGCGTCGTCGGTGCCGGGAACGACTGCGGTTGCATCCGGACGGTCATCGATCACATGGCTCCAGGTGTATGAAGCGAGCACCTGGAAGTTGTGGGAGAAGCGCTTGTTGCCTTCGAAGGTCAGCCCGTTGTAGGTCGAGCTGGCGTTGCTCTCGAATTCGAAGATGCGGCTAAACGCAGGAATCAGACGAGCGGTTGGGTACTTGCTGTAAGTGAACGTCGTTCCAGGCTGGCCGGCAACAATCGCGGTGGTCGGCGTGGGGGAATTGACGATGTTGATGTCACGAGTGCGCTGCAGGTGAACGCCGTGCACGCCGGTGTACGCGACGGTCACAGAGGTGTCAGCAGCGACCTGATATTCGATCGCTGTGTTGTACTGCTCGACATAAGGCTGCTGATAGTTGCTCGCAAACAGCAGAATGGAGGGAGGCGCTGAAGGGAAGCCTGCGGGAGGTGCGCATCCCGCGCTGGCCTGCGGAGCTCCGCAAAGCGTGTTGGGGTACGAAACAGGAAGCGCAGCTCCTCCGTTGGTGTTGAAGCTGAGAGTCTGGACGTTGATTCCGTTATTGGAAAGCGCCGTGCCATACATAATCGACGGCGTGTTGCCGTAGAAGATGCCGTAGCCGCCACGCACTACCATCTGCTTGCCACTTAGCGGCTGCCAGGCGAAGCCAACGCGCGGAGCGATGTTGTTGTTATCAGTGGCAATTTTCGCCGTGTTGAGCCCGGCTGCGAAAGCCGCGGCATTCTGTACCGTGGGCTGCTTGACCGTCTCGCGGTCATAGCGAATTCCAAGGTTCAGCGTGAGGCTGTTGCTTAGGCGATAGTCGTCCTGAACGAAGTATGCCTGCTGCAGCTTGTCCGGATGCGTCGTCGCTCCCGTAGTTCCCGTTCCGGGAAAGGCCTCGAGAAAGCTGTTGCCTGCGGTTCTTACCGGCTGGCCGAGCAGACTGTTTCCAAAATCGTCGAGCGTGTTAAAGGTATAGGCCCCGGAGAAGTTTCCGGGGAAGAAATTGAGGATTTTGTCGACCAGGGCGTCGGCTCCGAACTTAAACGAGTGACGTCCGAGGATGTAAGAGACCGTATCGCCGTACTGCTGACGATGGATGGTCGTCTCACGCGGGCTAAAGGAGTTGCGTCCGACAAAGACCTGCTGTCCGGAGAATTTTACGAGAGCTTCGGGATTGTTGCTGTTTGCCTGCCCAGGCTCGCTGTCCCGCTGATAGCTGAACTTCGCAACGTTGATGATGGTGGGGCGCAGCGTGGTCGTGAGCTGCGTGTTGAAGCTGTCGCTGTTCACCAGCGCAGCGCCGGTGTGTTCGAAGGAGCTGGTGGGGCCGCTGTTCTCGAGTCCCTGTCCGGTGAAGCGCTGCGCGTTGTAGCGGGCGGAGAGTTGGTTGCGGTCAGTGATGTTCCAATCGCCCTTGCCCAGATAGACATTCTGGTTGAAGGTGCGGTTGTAGTTATTGATGCGCGATGACAAGTAGTTCACCGCAGCGGTCTGGGCGGCGCCGACCGGCGTAGGCACAGTTATCAGAACGGGATTGCCGGTGAGATTGCGCTGTCCATCGTAGTCGAAGAAGAAGAACAGCTTGTCTTTCTTCACCGGACCGCCGACGTTGCCGCCGAACTGGTTGAAGTGGTATCCAGGCTTAAGCGGCAACGCCTTGCCAGCGCCTTGAGCAAATGCGCGCTGCAAGCTGTAGATCGGATCATTGGCGTTCAGTCCACGATCGCGGAAGAACTCGAATGCCGTGCCGTGAAGCGAGTTCGTTCCCGATTTGGTAACCACGTTGATGACTGCCCCGCCTGCGCGCCCAAGTTCAGCCGAGTAGCCGTTGGTATTTACCTGGAACTCCTGGACCGCATCTTCGCTGAACTGATAGGGAGCGCGGCCGGAACCGGTGCGTCCGAGGGTCTGTCCGAAGAAGTTGTTGTTGTTGTCGGTCCCGTCGACGGTCAGCGAGTTCAACGTGCCGCGTTGTCCGGCAAAGCTGAGATCGCCGCCGCGCACGTCGCGCACCACGCCGGGCGTGAGCAGAGTGAAGTCGAGGAAGTTGCGGCCATTGGTGGGCAAGTTCGCAATCTGGCGATCGCCTACCGTGTCGCTCATGCTGCTGCGCGTGGTCTCAACCACCGGGGCTTCCGCGGAGACCTGCACGGTCTCATTCCCTGCGGATACGGGCAGCGTCATCTTGAGATCGATTTTCGCGCCGATCGTCACTTGCACGTCCTGTTTGAAGACGCCGAATCCGCTGTGCGTCGCCTGAATCCGGTACGGGCCAACTGGCAGCAGCGGGAAGGCGAACAATCCATCAGAGTTGGTATTGATGGTGAAGCTCTCGCCGGTGGCGGTGTTGCTAGCGGTTACTTTGCTATCGGTGATGACAGCGCCGGAAGTATCGCTGACTGTCCCGGAGACAGAGCCCCGACCCGCCTGCGCGAAGGCTCCGGAAACGAGCGCGACGCAAAGCGCAAAGAGAGCGAATACTTGGAACATCTTGCTGGCCTTGGCCGAATTTCGATCGCAGCTTTGTGAAGACGACATAATTCTCTGACTCCTGTTTTTCTTTCGATTGGCAAATCTCACAGGATAGCGAGAGCGATGGCTATCGCGCTCTACATCCGATCCTGTCGTGGTCGGGCAAAGTGTTACACAGCAAGAAGAACAAACTGTGAACAGCGACTGAAGAATCTGTTACGGATCGCGTTGTGCTGGTGCGAACAGTCCAGTCCCGACAACGCGGGATGAAAATTCAGAGTTGCTGTGAAAGGATAGCGCACCTTTCGTACTGGCAGGGTAGTGCTTTCGTCTGAGAAGGCCATGAGGAAGGGCCTACAAAATCCCCTCAGGTGCATGCTCGTCGGCGCGAATTAGGGCTCAGCTCCGCACTCGATAAAAAGCAAAGGGCAGCCATTTGGCTGCCCTCTTAGTCAGTTGTGATCCGATCAGAACGTCAAACGCACAGCCAATTGCACTTGCCGTGGCGTGTAAGCAAAGTTGCTGTTGGCGTTCGTGATTTGTCCGAAAGAGTTGTTGAAGTTAAGCACTGCTATCCCGTTCGTGGTCACGTTACAAGTTCCAGTAGCACCTGGGTTCAGCTGGCAAGCAGTTGAATATCCGAGCGTGTTTTGGTTAGTTGGATTGAAGTGATTAAACAGGTTGAATGCCTCACCAATAAACTCGGCTCCATAACGATCATGCCAAGTGAAGCGCTTGGAAAGGCGCAGATCCATTACTTGAGTGTTCTGGATGCGGAAGCTGTTGCGTTGGAAATTCGCCAGGCTCCTTCTTCCCGCTGAACCATTAATTCCAGCTCCTCCACTGAAGGTCGGAAAGCCGTTTGGGGGATTGCCTGATGTGGTCAACGAATACGGCAATCCATTTTGTTCCTGGAACACCGGAGCCAGCTCCCAACCATTTACCAGGAATCCCTTCCAGCCATCCGCCTTCCACGGCGAATCTAGAACGGCACTGAATATGAAGCGATTTGGCACGTCATAGATCGAGTTGCCCTTTTCGAGTTTGAGGTTGAACGGATCGAGCAGGTCATTCGTGTCGGTAAAGGTGGCCTCGTTCTGCACGTAGTCGATAGCGTGAGCCCAAGTGTAATTGGCGTTGAACTGAATGTTGTGCGACAACCTGTGGTTCAACTGCACAGCCAGAGCTTGGTAGTTCGAGTTGATCCCGCTGAAAATGTCTGTCAGCGCGCCAAAGCTCGTATTGACACGATTGCTGTAAAGAGGAGTCGTGATCGTCTGTCCGGCGAGTGGTCCGCCGTTTACGAGATAACTGATGTTCTGGGTCGACGGCTTGATATTTGTATCAACGAATCCGGGTAATTGACGCCCATAGCTGCCCAGGTAGCTGATCGATACCACAGTGTCCCAACCGAAATCCTGCTGGAAGGTGAGGTCTGTCTCATGGATTTGTGGAAGCTGGAAGTTCGGGTCAAAGAATTGCACGGCGGGAGCAGCGCCCACAGCACCCGGTAGCACAGAGGAGTCGTTTGCGGGCGGAGGAATAACCTGTGGGAAATTCGGGGCTCCCGCAGTGGTTGCACTGAACGAATAGGATGCCTGGCCAGCAGGCATACCCGTATTGATCAAGGTGTTGTAGATCGTCGAGTTGATCACGCGACCGAAGAAGATGCCGTATCCCCCTCGCAAAACCTGCTTTCCGGTGCCACGAACATCCCAGGCAAAACCAAGACGCGGAGCAAAGTTGTTCTTATCGTCAGGCATGCGGCCGGTTTGCGGTATGGCCGGATTCACGAGATTGGAGAAGGGCGAGGGCAGCACCTCATAGTCCCAACGCAACCCGAGATTGAGCGTTAACCTCGGATTGAACTTCCAGTCATCCTGAGCGAACACCCCGATATCGTGGGTGTTGAATTGAAAACCCAGAGGTCCAAACGCCTGCTGGTAGCTGGAATAGCACGGCACCCTCACGGTATTGCCGCTTACAGTTGCAGTGCACCTGCTGGGAGTAACCAGGTCAGACACATAGTTTCCGAAATTCGAATAGGTAAATGATCCGAACTGGAAGCGCAGGTTTTGGCTTAGGTCATTGGTGTAGAGGTAATCACCGCCAAACTTGAAGCTGTGGTTTCCGTGAGTCCAGGAAACGGTATCTGCAACTTGCTGCCGCCGCTCATCAGGGAATGCAGGCCGGGTGAGAAAACTTTGTGTTCCGATATCAAATGATCCACCCGCACTGCCAAAGTTAAAGAACAGGTCGGGTGTAAGCCCGAAGGGGTTCGTGTAAGTTCCTGTTTTGGTAAGGTGTGCTTGCTCATATGCGGTGGGCGGTTGTGGGAACTGAAATTCGAAGTCGCGTCCGTATTGGTACCGAGCCTCATTTGCAATGTTGTTTGTAACAAATGTGCTCAGCTTGGCGATGCCCCAGGTGTCGCGCACGTAGTCGCTACCAAAACTGGCAATACCGAGAGCGTTGCTCGACTGAGTCTGAATGCCCTGCGGAGACGTCCAACGCATGCGGTTTACCTCGAATGAAGCGTGGTTCCGCTCGCTGATATTCCAATCGATTTTGGGCAGGAAAATGGTTTGATCGCCGGTGCGCGGAACCGGTCCAAGCTCCGACAGCAGATCATTAAGCGCCGTGTTGTAGCTGTTAAGAGCGCTGGCATAAGTGGCGCCCAGGTTGTTCGCGACGGTGCAAACGTTCTTCGTAGCTTGGCTGTTGGCAGAAGCACTCGCGCACTGCGAAGGGGTCTGTCCTGCCGGCTGAGTGGCTGCCGGCGCAGCGAAGAAAGCCGCTGGACTTGGAATGGCGGCTAGTCCAGGAAAGTTACGGCGATACTGATCATAGGTAAAGAAAAAGAAGAGCTTGTCTTTTATGATTGGGCCACCAACTCCGAATCCCCACATCTTGCGCCAGTCTTTTGGCTTGATCACACTGGTGCTAAATACCCCGGGCGAAGTCTGAGTGGTTAACGTAGTAAACGGGTTCTTTGCTCCCCAGTTGTTATCTCGATCGTAAAAGTATGCTTCCCCGTGTAAGGAATTCGTACCGCTCTTTGTGACGGTGTTGATCACGGCACCGGCCGCGCGGCCATATTCAGACGAGTAGTTCGAAGTGTTGATCTGGAATTCCTGTACGGCAACTTTTGGTGACGAGTAGCCAGCGCGAGTGCGTCCCCTTTCTTCGGAGAAGAACGCTTGATTGTTGTCGGCACCATCGATCGTGTTGTTATTCAGCAGCGTGCTAATACCACGAACGCTGATCAGGCCGAAGCCGCTTCCGTTGTTGAGAACTGTCGGAGTAAGCAGAGCGAAGTTCGACCACCGTCCACCGTTAATGGGCAGGTTCGAGATCTGGGTTTGATCGACGATCGGAGCGAAATCAGCCGATGTAGTGTTGATCTGGGGAGTCTCAGCCGTCACGCTCACGGTTTCTGCACTGCCGGCCACACCTAAGCGCGGCGAGACATCCGTCAAACTTCCAACCTGAACAATTACGTTTTCCGCTTTATAGGGAGCGAAGCCTTGAGAGGTGACGGTCACGGTGTAGTTTGCGGGAGGCAATTGCCGCACACGGAAATAGCCTGAAGAATCGGTCGTGACTCTCTGCTCGGCGTTGGTTCCGTTATTGTGCACCACAACCGCAGCGTTGGGCACGACTGCACCGGCAGCGTCGTAAACGGTGCCGCCGATGGCTCCTTCAGTGGTTGATTGCGCCAATGCAATGGCAGAGAGCATGGCGCCAATCGCAAGTACGGACAGCACAGAAAGCAAGCGGCGAAAATGACCCGAGCTGCGCTCCAGGGTCAGATTGCGGAATGTGGACATATTTGGCTCCTCAAAATGACAACAATTTTCCAGAACTCGAACTAGGGCTCACCACTATGCACGCGCTTTTGCAGCGGTGATCGCGGACCACAAGTCCTGAACTTTGGGAACGGGGAAATCTATCACCAGTGATGGAGAGTTTTCCATACCGCGCTTTTACATACTGTGAAATTCGCGATACAAGAGAGATGTTTCATCCCCTGATTTTCACAGTCCGCTACAGATTTTCGTAGATCACGGTCAGATGACTATTCAAATCTATATTTTAAGGATGGGGCTGTGCCGCCGTCCCTTCCCTTCTCGTTCGCAAATTGCACGGCGTTTTCCAACTCCCGTATAGTCGGAGGTTAATTTTTCAAATCAATGGCAAAAGACATTCCTATCGCTACCCGGGCTGAGGTGAGCCAGGTTGTTGAGCACAAGCACACTCTCGCGGCTCTGAGCCCGGAACTTCCGCCTGTTCTGGCGACACCGTGGATGATTGGGTGGATGGAATATGCCTGCTACCAGGCGCAGAAACCTTATTGTGAAGACGGCGAGAGCACGGTTGGAACTGCGATTCACGTTGACCATCGCGCTCCGACGCCCATCGGGCAAAAGGTGATCGCAGAGGCTGTGCTCGAGAGAATCGATGGCCGCTTCTTTATTTATCGTGTGACCGCACGTAACGAACAGCAGCCGATTGGATCGGGCACAGTGCATCGGGCGGTGGTAAACGTGAGGAAGTTTATGGAGAAGACGAAACAATCGGGTGATCGGGTGAAGTGAGAATTGGGCTGTCGGCTTTCGGCTTTCGGCCAGCAAAGCTTTTTGGTGAAGCAACGAAAGATTTCCTGACAGAACGCCGAGAGCCGAATGCCGACAGCGTTTTTTACTTCACCCCATTCTTTATCACTCGCTTACCATTCAGGAGGATTCGATGAGCACTACGGTTACTCTTCCCGACCTCAGTTATCCCATCGGAAAATTAACCTACACTGCGCCGATGACGAAGCAGCAACGCGCTGCGGCGATCGATATTATTGAAGAAGTTCCGGCCAGAATGCGGGATGCGCTCCGCGGACTCTCAC